>JAUTXM010000395.1 GCA_030838025.1 Acidimicrobiaceae bacterium | reverse complement strand
CGCCGGCTGCTTGAGTGGCGGGAAGGGGCAGGCGATGTGGAAGGCGGTGTACGTCTCGAACGGCGATCTCGTCGTGTTCTGCGACGCCGACATCCGCCAGTTCGCCCCGCACTTCGTCACTGGCCTGCTGGGGCCGCTCCTGCTCCACGACGACGTGATGTTCGTCAAGGGCTTCTACGACCGCCCGCTCGACGGTCGCCCCGCCGAGGGCGGCCGGGTGACCGAGCTGGTGGCCCGGCCGCTGATCGCCGCCTTGTTGCCCCATCTGGCCGCCATGACCCAGCCCCTGGCGGGCGAGTGCGCCGCCCGGCGCCAGGTATTCGAGGCGGTTCCGTTCGTCGACGGCTACGGCGTCGACCTGGGACTGGTAATCGACGTGGCCGAGCGCTTCGGCGTGGCCGCCATGGCCCAGTGTGATCTGGGCGAGCGCATCCACCGGAACCGCCCGCTGTCCGACCTCGGGCCCCAGGCCTTGGCCGTCGTCCAGGTGGCGCTCAGCCGGGCGGGCATGGCATCCGAGTGGGAGTCCCGCCTGGTCCGCCCGGGCGAGGAACCGATCACCATCACGCTCTCGGAGCGTCCTCCCCTGGCATCGCTCGCGGCGGACGCCGGGGAGCGCAAGACGGCTTAAGCGCCGGCCAGGAACTCCGCCACAACCTCGCCCACGCACCGCAGCGTGTCTTCCATCGCCCGCGACCGGCCGAAGCGTTCGACGAGCGAAACGCACGGCGCCGCGACCTCGCCCACCCCCTCCCAGTCGATGTCGCCCGCCACCACGAGGACCGGCACCCCAAGTTCACGGGCCAGGTCGAGCACGCCGCCCACCGCCTTGCCCTGGAACGACTGCTCGTCCAGCAGCCCCTCGCCCGTCACGACGAGGTCGGCGCCCTCCATGCGCTCGGCCAGGTCAACAGCGTCGGCGACCACGTCGAACCCGGGCACCAACTCGGCACCGATCGCCGCCAGGCCGCCGGCCAACCCGCCAGCCGCGCCACCGCCGGGCAGCGGCCGGACATCCACGCCGTACTGCTCCCGGTAGAGGAGGGCCAGTCGCTCGAGGCGCCGGGCCAGCAGTTCCACCTGCGTGGGCGTGGCGCCTTTTTGGGGGGAAAAGGTGGCCGCCGCGTCGAGAAAGCGGGTCTGCACATCGCAGGCCACGACCAGGTGGACGCCATGCAGCCGGCTGTGCGGCTCCAGGGCGCGCAATGCCGCCAGGCCCCCATCGGTCGTCGCCGAACCGCCCACGCCCACCACGACCCGCTTGGCACCCTCCTTCACCGCGGCCGCGATGAGCTGGCCGGTGCCCGCGGTGTCGGCCGTCACGGGGTCGTTGCCCTCGGCGCCGCCCACGAGGACCAAGCCCGAGGCCTGGGCCATCTCGACGACCGCAGTCGTGCCGTCGATCTTCCACGGCGCGCTCACGATGCGACCGAGGGGATCGCGCACGTCGGCCCGGCGCATCCGGCCCGCCATCACGTCGAGCAGCCCCTCACCGCCGTCGGCGATCGGCGCCTGGTCGCAACTCCATCCTGCGGCTTGGGCGGCGCAGGCCACGGCCGCCGCGACCCGGCGGGCGGTCGCAGTGCCCCGGAACTTGTCGGGGGCGGCGACGACATGGGGCATCGCCTCAATGGTGCCCCGCCCGTCGCGTCGCTGCACGCCCGCACGCACGGACTCCAACGTCGATCGCCGGCACCTGGTCGGGGACGCCCTTCCTAGCACTACATGGCCGCCAGGGGACATGTACTGCTAGGTCGATCGCCCGCACCCGCGTCGGGGACGCCTTTCCTAGCACTACATGGCCGCCAGGGGACATGTACTGCTAACAAAGGAGCAGGTTGGGGCGGGCAGCCACATCGCGGCGGGCTTTCGGGCATGGTGACCGGTGGCCTCCGCCCGGTCGGGGTTCGACGTCCGAGGGATCGAGGTGTGGTCCCGCCACCTCCTCGACGGCCGTCACGAGGGCACAGGAGGGCTGGGTAGGGTTCTCCTGGCGATGCCTCGTTCCGGAGCGACCCAACTGGCAGTCGTGTCCAATCGCGGCCCGGTTTCGTTCGCCTTCGATCAGGAAGGAAATTTGCAGGCCAAGCGGGCCAGCGGGGGCATGGTGGCGGTACTCGGCCCCGGGGTGATCGAACACGACGCGTTGTGGCTGGCCACCGCACTGAGCGACGCCGACCGGGCCGCGACGGGCACGGGCGAGGTGGTCGTCGAGGGCTACCGGCTGCGCACGCTCACGATCGACCCAGCCCCGTTCCGCCAGTACTACGACGTGATCGCCAATCAGACGCTGTGGTTCCTGCTGCATGGGATGTGGGACCTGCCGCGGCGGCCCCGCTTCGACCGCTACTGGTGGGACGCGTGGCGGGCATTCGTGGCGGTCAACCGGTGTTTCGCCGAAGCGGCGGCCGCCGAGCTGGCCCCCGGCGCCACCGTTCTCGTCAACGACTACCAGTTGGCGCTGGTCGGGGCCGAGTTGCGGCGACTCCGGCCCGACGTGCGCACCAGCATCTTCATCCACACACCGTTCTGCCACCCGAGCGAGCTGGACGTGCTGCCGGGCGCTGTGGCCGACACCTTCCTCACCGGTCTGGGCGGGGCGGGCGCCTGCGGATTTCATTCACACCGTTGGGCGGCGGCATTCGAGGCGTGTTGCCGGCACCGCCGGCTCCCGATCCCCGAGGTGTTCGTCTCACCGGCAGCCGCTGATGCCGTGGGGTTGACCGAGGTGGCGGCCTCGGCCGAGTGCCAGGCCGAGTTCGACCTGCTCGGGAGCCTGCTCGGTGACCGCCGTTTTATCGTGCGGGCCGATCGCATCGAACTGTCGAAGAACCTGCTGCGCGGCTTCCACGCCTTCGACGACCTGCTGGCCACCCAGCCGGAGTGGCGGGGCCGGGTGATCTTCGGAGCCTTCGTCTACCCGTCGCGCGAGACCCTGGCCGACTACCTCGGGTACCGCCAGGAGCTTGAGGCCGTCGTACAGGCCATCAATGCCAAGTGGGCGACGAGCGACTGGACTCCGATCCTGCTCGACCTGGCGGACAACTACCCGCGGTCGGTCGCCGCCCTGCGGCGCTACGACGTTCTCGTCGTCAACCCCATACGCGACGGCCTCAACCTGGTGGCCAAGGAAGGCCCGCTGGTCAACGAGCGCAACGGCGTGCTGGTGCTGTCCCCCGGAGCAGGGGCGTGGGACGAGTTGAGCTCGCATGCCGTGGAAGCACATCCCTTCGACGTGGCGGGCACGGCCGAGGCCTTGGCGACCGCCTTGACGATGCCGGCCGACGAGCGCGCGACCCGGGCGCAGGCGCTCAAGAAGATTGCCAGCGCCCGGACCCCGAGCGATTGGTTCACCGACCAGCTGAGCCGGGCCCGCCTACCAGAGAGCTAAACCGCGGCGCCTCCTTAGCGCGCCAAGCGCTGCAGGAATGCCAAGGCACCGTCGCTCCCGTCGACGACGAGGTCGCCCTGGGCAACCAGTTCTGGCGGTGCCTCCCCGCTGCGGACGGCCACGGCCAGCGTGGCGACGCCCCCTCGGCGCAGACGGGCCAGAGCGGCGAACGCGGGCAGGTCCCCCACGTCGTCGCCGACGTAGCAGACCGCTTCCAGTCCTGCGGCCAGGGCCGCCACGACGCGACCCTTGTCGGTCGACACCGGGGGCACCAACTCCAGCGACATCTTGCCGTGGTGGACGACCAGACCGCTTTGGCGGGCCTGTTGGTCGGCCCAGGCCTGAACCCAGTTCGCGTGCTCCGGAGCCTGGCGAAAATGCAGCCCGACGGCGAGGCCCTTTCGCTCTACGTAGACACCCGCGGGAGCCTCCGCTTCCGAGGCTGCAGCCACGTCGTCGACGCACTGGCGCCACCGCCGAACTTCCGGGAGGGCGACGATCGCGCCCCGCTCCCTTTTCTCCAGTCCATACAGGCCGACCATCGTGACGCCCGGAAGGGGGCCCAGCCGATCGAGCAGGTAGGCGACGGGGCGGCCCGACACGACGGCCACGGTGCGGTAGCGCGCCGCCAGTCGGGCGAGGACGTCGACCGCACCGGGCAGGGGCTGGGCAGCCTCGGGGTCGTCGACGATCGGCGAGAGGGTGCCGTCGAAATCGGTGAGGACACCCGCCCGGTCGGGGGCCGCCAGCCACGGCGCCAGCCGCTCGTCCTCGCCCGTCACGAGGAGGCGGTTAGGTCGAGGATGTGGTGCTGGCCACGTTGGCCAGGTCGGGGCCCACGGTGATGAGGATGTTGGCGCCGTTGAGGTTAGCCACCGGCGGCGGCTGCGCCATGGCCTGGACTGCGCTGCCCGGAAGATTCAGCTTGCCGGCCAACGAGGCCGCGTCGGCGCTGTAGCTGGGCTGGAAGTAGACGATGGAGGCGGCCGGCTTCTGGGTGGAGTTGGTGCTGGCGAGGGTGTTGTAGCCCTTGGCGTGCACGACGTTGCTCACCTTGCCGGCCAGGCCGGGCGTGCTCGTGCCGTTGGCCACGAGCACCTTGATGTCCTGGGGGGCCCGAAGGGTGCCCGTCGTGGTCCCCGTGGTGGGCTTGGCGGTCGTGCCGGGGCCGGTGCCGCGAACGGTCGTGGGACTGGTCTGGTCGGAAGACGTCGACGTCGTGGTGTCGACCGACACCGCCGTGCCGCCGCCCCCGCCAGGGGTGCGGTGCAAGAGGAGCACCCCGATAAGGATGGCGACGCCGATGAGGAGTGCGGCACGTCCGGCCTGGATTCCGGCCGACCGCTGGAAGGAACCATCGTCGGCCGCATGGGACCCGGGGCTCACCGGACCGGTGGCTCGCCGGCCGAGCGCCCCTCGTAGCGCGCCCGGCGGCGGCGGTCCCGCACGCGGCGCAGGCGTCGCACGACCAGCGGGTCGTAGTCAGCGGCGTCAGCCGAGTCGATCAGCGCCCCGAGGAGCTGGTAATAGCGGGTCGCCGAGAAATCGAAGCGGGTCCGGATCGCGACCTCCTTGGGACCGGCCTCGGTCCACCAGCTGCGCTCGAAGTCGATGATGGCGCGTTCACGCTCGGACAATCCCACTGAGTCACCCTGCCACCCTGGGGCGGCCGGATCAAGCATCCTCGGATCCCCGGACGGGCGGCGCCATCTTCTGCGCCGCCGGGGGCGCTCGCCGGGCGCTCGCCGGGGCCCTCGCTGGGGCGCCGGCTGGTGCGCTCGCTGGCAGTCGGAAATACCATGGCGGCTGGCATGGCCAGGCGAGAGCCACAGGCAGCGCGGCCGTACATGCCGGGCTACGGAATGTTGCCCGCCCACGAAGGCACGGGCCTCTTGCCGTGGACGTGGGCCGAGCAGCGGCTGCGCGATTCGCATGACTACTGGCTGGCGAGCGTCTGGCCCGACGGGCGGCCCCGCGTGATGCCGGTGTGGGCGGTCTGGCTCGACGGCTGCCTGTGGATCAGCAGCAGTCGCCAGTCCCGCAAGGCCCGAAACCTGCAAGCCAATCCCGATTGCGTGATGA
>JAUTXM010000394.1 GCA_030838025.1 Acidimicrobiaceae bacterium | reverse complement strand
TGCCATACTGCTTTGCCTCCCGCGGTCCTAGTGGACGGCGCATGGTGCGCCAGGGGGAATGTCTACGGGATCGAGGCAAGCCTGTAAATGGGTGTCTTTCACACCCATATACACAGTCTTCACACAGCCCCCGCCCTCCCACCGGGGGCCTGTTCAGCCCTATCTGCGATCAGTTTCGTCAAGATTCACCAGGGGTGATCCCCCATTCGGGGGAGGCTGGGCCGCCGGGGCTGGCCGCAGCCGAAGAATCCACCGGGTCGAGTCGCCCGCGGGCGGCTGAGGCGTAACAATGGCGCCATGAGCGACCTCTTGGCGGAAGTCTTCCCCGAACGCGTCGAGCTCGAGGTCGTGGACAGCGAGCCGCGGGTGACGACGATGGGGGCCATGGCGGCCTTCACCGACCGGGGCCTCATCCTCACCGTCGCCGACGCCGGGGCCATCGAGAGCTTCCCGACCGGGACCAAGGTTCGCGGGAGCTACGGCGACCACTCGGGTTTCTGCCAGTTCGTCACCGAGGTCGTCGAGACCCAGGCGTCGGATTCCCCCGACGCCCCCGGCATCATCCGCCTGCAGCCACCCAAGCAGATCTCCACGACGCAGCGGCGCCGATTCGTCCGCGCCGACGTCGACATGACGATCCCCTGCGCCCTGCTCGACAGCAAGAACCAGGCGTTCCTGAGCGCCCCGGGTGAGGTCAGCAACCTGGGGGGCGGCGGACTCAAGATGGTCATCGCCGCCCACCCTTCTCTCGTCGAAGGGTCCAAGCTGGCCTTGGCCTTCTTCCTTCCCGGAAGCGATCCCATCCTGGTCCTCGGGCGGGTGGTGCAGGTGACGGTCGACCCCGAAGGTCCGGCAACGATACGCCTGGCCTTCACCTCGATCGACGCCGACTCCCGTGAGCGCGTCGAGCGCTACGCCTACCGCAAGCTCGGGGGGACGGCCGCCGCCAAGCTGTGGTCGTCGGGCAAGATCACCTCGACCCAGCCCAGCCCGCCGTAGGCCTGGCGCTCGCCCGGCGCTGGCCCGGGGCTGGCCTGACGCTCGCCCGGCGCTCGGATCAAATCCGGGCGAAGTCTGGCCGTGCCTTGGCCGGGCTGTTTGCTATTTTCGTAGGAGGAGCGCGTCGCGCGGTTGCAAGGCGGCAACCGCCGAGGTTCCAAGAATCAACTCTGAAGAGGTGAGCAGCCATCACAACGCGCAGCGGCACGGTACAAGAAGAGGTGCTCAGGGCCGAGATCCTGGCGCAGGCCATGGAGGAGAAAGAGGAGCTTGAAGTCCTGCTCAAGGTGCGGGCCCTGCTCGCCACCGCCGAGTCGAGCGAGTTCGAGGGCGAGACCCAGGCCTTCTATTCCAAGGCGATGTCGCTGGCCGAGCGCTACGAGATCGACGCCGAACTGCTCGCCTTCCCGTGCGAGGAGCTGAAGGTCGCGGTCGTCATGGCCGAGCTCGGTCGCCTCAAGGAGATCGTCCAGGCCTACGAAGACGAGGACGAGACCTGGCAGACCAAGACCGCCGAGTGGTCGGCTGTCCTCGACGAGTACGACGGAGTTCTGGAAGTTGCCTGCGACATCCTGTGCCTGCCGCTGAAGCGGCTGCCGTACGGCTGCCGGCGCCACTTCCGACCCAACGACCGGGCCAAGATCGAGAAACTGATCTGGGATCGAGTCATGTCCGGTAGCCATACACCCGAGTCCGAAAGCTAGGTTCGAACCATGATCGCAGTTGTCACGATTACCCGAAACGTCGACAACCCCGAGGAGCCGTCGTGGGTCCCGCTCGACCAACTCGTGGGCCCCATCAGCGTGGGCGCCGAAGCCATGGTCATCGAGGGCTACACCGGCGATGTCGCTGACGGCCAAGTGGCCGAGATCGACGACATGGGCCGCAGGGTCCGGATCGCAGTCGACTGGAACTCGTTGCGCACCATCACCGACGAGCCCTACGAGAGCGAAGAGGGCGGCGGTACCGACTTCGAGTCGAGCCCCGACCGATTCGGCGGCAAGGCGATGGGGCCCGGCGGGATCCGCTGGGGTGTCAACCGCCCGCCGCCCATGAAGAAGACGCCGGCACCGCCGGTCAGCACCTCACCCAACCAGTTCTAGAGCAGCGGCGCCCGCTGCGGCGGCGGCGGCGCCCATTCGGGCGGCGGCGGCTCGCTCGGGCGTGGCGACTACTCGGGAACGGTGCAGCCGATCCTGAGCAAGCCCTGATCGCGGGTGATCAGCACGCTTTGGACGTGAAAGCCGTCCGAGGCGATCGTGACCCCCGGTAGGGCGGTGCTGCCCGTCACCCCGCTGGCCACGAAGATGCCGTCGTCGGATTCGGACAGGTCGTCGCGGTCGTAGACCCGGCCCAACTCGCCGGCATCGGTGACCATCTGGCGCTCCTCGTCGCTCTGGGGGGCGGGCTTGCCCTGCATGTCGCCCCCCAGCAGCCGCACGGCACAGGCCGTGATCACGCCCTCGGGCGCTCCCCCGATGCCCGCCGACAGGTCGATGCCGCCGCCAGGTACCAGCGACGCCAGGCCCGCCATCACGTCCCCGTCGGGAATCTCGACGACACCGGCGCCGGTCGCCCGGATGCGAGCGATCAGCTCCACGTGGCGGGGCTTGGCCAGCACGGCCACCTGGAGGCTCGAAACCTTGACGCCGAGCGCCGCCGCGACCGTCGACAGGTTTTCCTCGATGGGT
>JAUTXM010000372.1 GCA_030838025.1 Acidimicrobiaceae bacterium | reverse complement strand
CGCGTCCCGGACGTGGCCTCCTTTCGTTCTCGTGGCCGTGTTGCTCCTGATCGGCTGGGTCGCCAATGAAGAGGGGGCGTTCGACCGCGTTGCCGGGGCGGCGGCCCGGGTGCGGGGCGGTGCCGCGGCGCTCCTCGTCGTGCTGCTGGCTTTGGCGGCCGTGGTTACCGCGGTGCTCAACCTGGACACGTCGGTGGCCTTCCTGACGCCGGTTCTGGTCCTGGCGGCCCGCCGCCGCGGGGTCCCCGAGGAGCCGTTCCTGCTGGGCTCGCTGCTCATGGCCAACGCCGCCTCGCTGCTACTGCCCGGCTCCAACCTCACCAACCTGCTGGTGCTGGGCCAGGAGCACATCTCGGGGGCGGCGTTCGCGGCCCGGATGTTCCCGGCATGGCTGGCGGCGATCGCGGTCACGGCCGCGGTGGTGTTGCTTCGCCTGCGTACCGTTGCCGCCCCGCCCAAGTCCCCTGACCCACCACGGCCGATCGCGGGCGGATGGCTCGGAACCGCGGCCGCCGCCCTGGCGGCCCTGGCCATCATCGTCCTTCCGTCCGCCGCCCTCCCGGTCTTGGCCGTTGGTCTGGCAGCGGTCGCCGTTCGGGTCCTCCAGCGCCGTCTGCCCATCGCGGAGCTTGGTGCCACGGTCGACGCCGCGGCCCTGGTGGGTCTGTTCGGGCTGGCGGCGGCGCTGGGGACGCTGGCCGGGACCTGGTCAGGGCCGGGCCGGCTCATGAGCCATGCCACCGCATGGGAGTCCGCCGCTATCGGAGCCCTGGGCGCGGTCATCCTCAACAATCTGCCCGCGGCGGCGTTGTTCAGCGCCCACGGCGCCGCCCATCCCCGGGCGTTGCTGATCGGCCTCGACCTGGGCCCCAACCTGGCCGTGACCGGGTCCCTGTCGGCCTTGTTGTGGTTCCGGGCGGCCCGCAGCGTCGACGCCCGGCCGTCGGTGATGACCGTGTCCAAAATCGGCGTGGTCCTGGTGCCGGTCTCGATCGCCGCCGCCCTGCTGGCACTCCGGGTGCTTGCCAACAGCCACGCCTGACTACACGACGCTGAAGCCCGGGGGCAGGCCCCGCCGCCCCGCCAACGCCAGCAACACATCGGCGCGGGCGGCGCCGCGACCGGCAGCCGCGGCCGCCAGCTCGAGGCTCGCCGCGACCGGCCCGTCCAGGCCCCGCGGGGCCTCGACCCCGAGCGCGTCCACCAGGTCAAGGGTATGGACCGTCAGCTCAAAGGTCCGCGTCGGCAGATAGGCCAGCAGGGTGGCCCCGCCGAATGGGGTCGTCAGTGTCGCCTCGTCCGGTGTGGTCGTCACCAGCGTCGTTGCCCGCTCGGCCAGCGCCCGCACGGCCCCGGCCGGGGATGCGCCTAAGGCCTGGCCCGCCGCCCGACCCCGCTCGGCGACCAAGCGGTGGTCGACCGACGGGTGTTTCAGCCCCAACAGGTACTCGAGCGGGCTACGGAAGCGAATCTCGGCCGCCGGCTCGGCCAGGTACACCTCGAGGACCGCCAGCGCCCGGCTGGCGTGGCCGACCAGGTCCCGCACCGTCCACACCCCGAGGCCGGCGAGATCCCACGCGGAACCGTCGATCGCCGATACGACCGACACGAACCCGGCGGCGGCGGCCGAGAAGGATTGCCGGACCTCGGCGGAGCTCGCGGTCACGCCGGCAGATCGCGCAGATCGACCACGCTGCCGTTGGGCAGGCCGGCGTCGAGGAGCCGCCAGGTCTTGGCCGCCGCTTGCGCCGGCGGCGTCAGTTTGCCTGCCTCGTGGAGGTCGAGGAACTTCTGGCGCTGCGGAAAGTCGTCCTCGGCCGTGGCACGGATCTGCGCCTGCATGCCGGTGTCCACCGTTCCTGGGGCCACGGCCAGTACCTGGGTACCGCCCCGCAGCTCCTGCTCGGCGCCGACATTGCGCACCCACTGGTCGACCGCCGCCTTGGCCGCCCCGTAGGACGACCAGCCGGGATAGACGCTGCGGGCCGCGCCCGAGGTCAGAATGACCAGGTGGCGCCGGGCCCCGCCGCAGTGAGCCGCGGCGGCCAGGAACATGTGGCCCAACACCTGCGGCGCCGCCGCGTTGAGCATCACGTTGCGCCGGTAGGAGGCGGTATCGACCTCGCCTGCGAACCCCATCGGCTCCAGCGTTCCCGCGGCGTGGATGAATACCACCCGGTCACCCTCGTAGGCGGCCAGCTCCCGCCGGAACGAGGCATCGACGTCGTCCCACCCGGCCGGGTCGGTGAGGTCGGCGGCCAGGTGTTCGCTGCCTGCGGCGGCGCTGCGGCTGATCCCGATGATCCGGGCCGAGGGCCACGGCACCGATTCGACCAGGGCGCGCCCGATGCCGCCCGATGCGCCCGAGATCCACACCAGCTCGGCCATCAGTTCCCGCCCATCGAGAGCAGTCGGAAGGCGGCTGCGGTGGTCGTGCCGTATGCCAGATGGCCCGACCAGTCCTTCGCCAGCGTCTTGCCGTCGTAGTTCCAGATTGGCTCGTACAACTTGGCCAGCGGCAGCACGACGTAGCCCGACAGCCACACCAAGGTGCCGAACAACGGGCCCTGCAACCGTCGCGGTCGGGTCGACGCCGCGACCACGCCGTACTGGGCGCCCCAGAGTGTCCCGTAGGCCCAGTGGGTCACGTTGTTGACCAGGCGGGCCGAGCTCGGCGGCAACTCCTTCTGGAACAGGCCCTCGTACAAGCGCTTGCCGACCTGCGCCGGCGCCGGGGCGTCATCCCAGGAGTCCAAGCCCTCGGCGAACTCCCACTGCAGCGCCTTGAGCTGCCCGCCGCCGGCCCGGTACTGGGCGTAGTTGGCCGCATCCAGGGCGACCGTCCCCACCGCCCCGGCGATGGCGCCTCGCGCCAGTGCCCCGAGGGGCGACAGCGCTGGCTTCTTCGTTGCCCGGCTCCTGGCCATGACGGCCTCCTTTCAGCGGTACCGATTCTGCCCGGGGTGGCGCCGTTCGGCCCAGTCGACCCCCTTTTCCCCGGGATCGACCGCGTAGCGTCGTGGGCGATGAACCTCCAACGGACGATCCAGCGAGCGGTGACCGGCGCCCACCGCCGGGTGTTCGAGGTATCGAAGGGCCGGGTGGGCGGGCGGGCCATGGGAATGCCGGTGGTCAAGCTGACCACGACTGGCCGCAAGTCGGGCCAGCGCCGCGACACCATGCTGACCAGCCCCGTTCGTGACGGCGACCGGATCGTGCTGGTGGCCTCCAACGGGGGGGCCGAACAGCACCCGGCGTGGTATCTCAACCTGCTTCAGGACCCGCATGCGACGGCGACCACCTCGGGGCGCACCCAGGCGATGATTGCCCGCACCGCCAGCCCCGAGGAGAAGGCGGAACTGTGGCCCCGCATCGTCTCGGCCTACCAGGGCTACGCCGGCTACCAGACCAAGACCGACCGCAACATCCCCGTGGTGATCCTCGAACCCGCCTGAGCGGGGGGCCAGGCGGGGCGGGGCGGCACCGTGCTGTTCTGGCAGCAGGTTCCCTGCTTGGTACGGCCGGCCGCGCCGGCCCGGCCCGCCGCGGCGGCACGGCCCGGCGCGCTGGCACGGCCCGCTGCGCCTGGCCCGGCCCGCCGGTCAGAGGTCGGCGATGGCGTTCCAGTCGACGAACGCGGCGCCCGGCGCCACCAACTGGGCCAGCAGCCGCAGGCGGTTGGCCCGCACGTCGGGATCCTCGGCCATCACGAGCACCTGCTCGAAGAAGGCATTGATGGGATCGACCAAGGTCGCGAACCGCCCGGCGAACTGCCCGAGGGTTGTTGCCGACCCGAGATCCGCGGCGACCGCCTGGAAGGCGTCCCACAGCGCGGCCTCGGCCGGATCCTCGAATCGGGCTGGGTCGACCGGCCCCGCCTCGACGCCCTTGGCGATGCGGAGGGAACGCCGGTAGGCCGTGGCGACGGTACGAAAGCCCTCGTCAGCGAGCAGGCCCTCCAACTCGATCAGCGTCGCCACGCCAGCCGCGGGCCGGTCGGCGACGACGAGGACGGCTCGCACCAGGTCGGCCCGGTGGCCTTCGTCGAGCAGGCGCTGCTCGAGGCGGCGGCGTACGAAGTCGAGCAGCTCCTCGGCGGCCGCGGGCGTGATGGCGACCGCCTGGTGACGGGCCGCCTCGTCAAAGAGGGCCCGAAGGTCGACCGGCAACTGGTGGGCCAACACGATGGCGACCAGTCCCGACGCCGCCCGGCGCAAACCATACGGATCGGCGCTGCCGCTCGGCTGTGCCCCCACCGCGAACAGCGCCGTCAGGGCGTCGGCCCTATCGGCGATGGCCAACACGGCGCCGACGGTTGACTCCGGTACGCGATCGCCGGCCTGGCGGGGGAGGGTGTGCTCGAAGATGGCGTCTGCCACCTCGGGCGCCTCGCCCTGGCGTAGTGCGTAGATGCGGCCCATCTGGCCTGCGAGGGTGGACAGCTCGACCACCATCTCGGTGGCGAGGTCGGCCTTGGCCAGAAACGCCGCCCGGTCGAGGATCGAGCGCTGATCCTCGGGCAGGCCGAGCTGACCGGCCAGCCAGGCGGCGACGCGGGCGGTGCGCTCGGCCCGGTCCAACATGGAGCCGGCGCGTTCCTCGAACGTGAGCGTCGCCAGCCCGGCCCGGTACTCCTCGAGCGGCCGGGTCAGGTCCCGCTCGAAGAAGAAGGCGGCGTCGGCGTAGCGGGCGCGGAGCACCTTCTCGTTGCCCGCCCGGACCACATCGACCTCGATGGGGCCGTTGGCCACCGCCACGAACGCCGGCAGCAGGTCACCGTTGCCGGCGCGAACCGGGAGGTAGCGCTGGTGCTTCTTCATGACCACGCTGAGCACCTCTTGGGGCAGGTCCAGGTAGCGCTGATCGAAGTGGCCCAGGAGCACGACCGGGTTTTCGATCAGGTCGGTGACCTCGTCGATCAGCGCCGCCTCGGCGACCGGGTCGATGGCGCCCCCCTCACCGGCGGCCAGCGCGGTCGCCTCATCGACGATGATCCTTCGGCGCGCCGAGCCGTCGCAGGTGATCCCGTGATCGGCCATGACGGTGGGGTAGGCGGACGCCTCGACGATGTCGCACGCCGGGGGTTCGTCGTCGCGCAGCACCCGGGTCACGCGTCCACTGACCAGGTTCCCGTACGTGAAGGGGACCACGGCGTCGCCCACGAGCGCGAGCAACCAGCGCACCGGGCGACTGAAGGCCACCGGCCCGGCGCCCCACCGCATGGTGCGCTCGAAGCGCAGCGACTCGACCAGCTTGGGGAGGACGCCGGCCAGCACCTCACCGGCGGAGCGGCCCGGCTCGACCCGTTCGGCCACCAGATAGGTCGCGCCGCCGTCTTCCAGGCGGCCCAGCG
>JAUTXM010000345.1 GCA_030838025.1 Acidimicrobiaceae bacterium | reverse complement strand
GAATCCTCGATCAGGTCGTCCACGACGAACCGGACCTGGCCAAGGTCCTCCAGTTCGCCGTCTTTCACGAGCAAGCCGTGCTTCAGTGGTTCGCCTGGCTCGCGCACGAGGAGCGGCCGGGATGACGAGGAGGTGGCCGTAGCCGGCCCAGCGCCCCCGTGGCGAGGTGGCCTCCATGCGGGCAGCCTCGGCCCGGCCCGTACCTCCCGCCGGCGAGGCGACCGCAACCGAGGCGGCAGCACGCAGCCGCTAACGCGACATCCACGAGTTTGGCGCCGCCGACCTGGCGCCTGCCGTTCCGTCGGCGCCCGCCCCGCTGATGGCACGCTCTGCGCTGCCGGGCCCCGCCGTTCCGTCGGCGCCTGCAGTGCCGCCGCGGCTCGCGGCCGCACCCCTGGCGGCCGCCGCACCCTTCACGTCCGCGGAGCTGAGCCGGGCTTCGACTTCGGCGTCCCATGCCCGGTCGAGCAGCCCGGCCATGTCGATGCGGCGGAGGTCGGCGACGGCCCCCACCCGCTCGTTGACGACTGCCGCCACCTGAGTTGCCACCTCGCCGTTGGCGTCACCGAGGGTCTGCAGGACGAACGTGGTTATACCCGTCGTGCGCAGCCGGACCGTGACCTCATTGGGCCGCAACGTCGCCACGTCGAGCACCACCCACGCCGGAGCCTCGAACACCACCGTGATGTGCAGGGGCACGAGCACCGTGCCCTCGTACCGGTGGCGGCGGCCGTTGCTGCCCGCAGTCAGATCGATGGTCAGGTCTCCCGGGATGCTGGCGTCGAAGGCGATGGCCCCCCCAGCGCCGGCCCCAGACGCGAACGCCGGCCTCACCTGGATGGGCCCGATCAACCCGACGCCCGTCGCCGTCACCGCACCCCCCGGCCCGAAGCGCAGCGGTCCCACCTCGATGCGCTCACCGGCGATTCGCGCCATCACGGCTTGCACGCGGTCGGTGGTGATGGTCCCCCGGATGAGGTTGACCGCGAACTCGCCCGGCGTCAGCCGCGTCACCCGGCCCGGGGCCCCTTCGCCTCAGGCTCGTGCCACGCCCCGCCGGGAATCAGGTGGTCGGCCTCGGCGGGCCCCCAGCACCCCCGCTCGTAGGGGTGCACCGGCCCCGGATCGTCCAGCGCCGGTTGCACGATCCGCCACGCCTCCTCGACCATGTCCTCACGGGCGAAACGCCGAGGGTCCCCCTCCAGGGCGTCGAGCAGCAACCGCTCGTAGGCCTCCTGGCGCGTCCCCAAGGCCGAGGCAAAGTCCACCGCCAGCTCGACGGGGTGGGTGACGTCCCGGCGCCCAGGCGACTTGGCCTGGACCCACAGACTCACCCCGTCGTCGGTCCCGAGCCGGAAACGCATCAGATTTGGTCCCGGTTCGTGGCCCCCCTCGCCCATGAACAGCAGCCGGGGCGGCGGGCACAGTTCGACCGTGGCCTCGAGTGCCGTCGTCGCCAGCCCCTTGCCCGCCCGCACGAACCACGGCACCCCCGCCCAGCGCCACGACTCGATCTCGAACTGCAACGCCACGTACGTCTCCGTCGTCGACCCGGGCGCCACGCCCGGCTCTGACTGGTAGCCGTCGTATTGCCCGCGCACCACCTTGGACGGGTCGATGGCGGGCATGGCCTTCAGCACCTTCACCTTCTCGTCGCGCAAGCTGTCGGCGTCGTCTCGCACCGGCGGCTCCATGGCCAGCAGCGTGATCACCTGGAGGAGGTGGTTTTGCACCACGTCGCGGATCGCCCCGACGTCGTCGTAGAACGCACCGCGCCCCTCGACGCCGAACGACTCCGCCATGGTGATCTCGACGTTCTTGATGTGCTGGCGGTTCCAGATCGGCTCGAGGAACGAGTTGGCGAAGCGAAACACCAGGAGGTCCTCGACCGGCTCCTTTCCCAGGTAGTGGTCGATCCGGAAGATGGCGGGCTCGTGAAAGGCCCGGTGCAGTACCGCGTTGAGCTTGCGGGCCGAGAGCAGATCCCGCCCGAAGGGCTTCTCGACGACGACCCGAGCACCGTGGTTGAGGCCCACGGCGGCCAGGCCCTCGACGACCGTCGGAAACAAGGTCGGCGGTATGGCCAGGTAGTGCACCGGGTGCGAGCTGCCCGCCTTGGACAAGGCCGACGCCAGCCGCTCGAAGCACCCCCGGTCGCCATAGTCGCCGCACACGAGGGACAGCCGGGCCGCCAGCCGCGTGAACGCCGCCTCATCGACGGGATGGACGGCCGCCTCCACGGCGGAGCGGGCGTAGCGCCGCAGTCCCTCGTCATCCCAGTCGGACTTGGCCACCCCGACGACGGGGACTTCGAGGTTCCCGGACGCGGCCAGGTGATAGAGGGCGGGGAAAAGTTTCTTCTTCGCCAGGTCACCCGTGGCGCCGAATAGGACCAGGGCGTCGGCTCGGGAGGCAGTCATGCGCGGCGCCAGCGGCGGTAGCGGCGGATTAGCGCGTTGGTGGAACTGTCATGGGCGAGCGACGGTTCGACTCCGCCCTCAGAACTCGGACCCTGCAACTCGGGGACGATGCGCATGGCGAGGACTTTCCCCAACTCCACTCCCCACTGGTCGAAACTGTTGATCTGCCAGATGGTGCCTTGGGTGAACACCTTGTGCTCGTAGGTGGCGATCAGCTGGCCCAGCACGTGCGGGGTGAGTTTGGACGCCACCAGCGTGTTGGTCGGGCGGTTGCCCTCGAATGTGCGGTGGGGGACTTGGTGGACGGGGATCTCATCGGCCTCCACCTGGGCCTTGGTCTTTCCGAATGCCAGCGCCTCGGTCTGGGCGAAGAAGTTGGCCATGAGCAGGTCATGATGGTCGCCCACATCGTGGTTGGGCTCCAGGAATCCGATGAAATCGCAGGGGATGATACGGGTCCCTTGGTGGATGAGCTGATAAAAGGCGTGCTGGCCGTTGGTCCCCGGCTGGCCCCATACGATCGGTCCCGTTTTCCAGTCGACCGAGCCGCCGGCCAGCGTCACCGATTTCCCATTGCTCTCCATGTCCAGCTGCTGCAGATAGGCCGACAGTTTCGAGAGGTATTGGTTATAGGGGAGGATGGCCTGGGTTTCGGCACCGAAGAAATTGATATACCACACACCGATAAGGCCAAGGAGTACCGGCAGATTGCGCTCGAATGGCGCGGTCTTGAAATGCACATCCATCAGGTGGAATCCCCTCAACATGTCCGCGAACGCCGATGGCCCGATGGCGACCATGAGGGAGAGGCCGATCGCGGAGGGGTAGGAATACCGGCCACCGACCCAATCCCAAAATTCGAACATGTTGGCGGTATCGATTCCGAAGGCCGCCACCGCCTTGGCGTTGGTCGACACGGCCACGAAGTGCTTCGCGATCGCGGCCGGATCGTGTAGGGAACGGAGGAGCCAGTCGCGGGCGGAGGCCGCGTTGGTCAGCGTTTCCAGGGTCGTAAACGTCTTGGAGCACACGATAAAGAGGGTTTCTTCGGGGTCCAGGTCCGCCGTGGCTTCCCATATATCGGTGCCGTCGACGTTGCTCACGAACCGGAATGTCCGCGTGCGGTCGCTGTAATCGCGCAACGCTTCGTAGGCCATTGCGGGGCCAAGGTCCGAGCCCCCGATGCCGATGTTGATGACATTGCGTATGGGCTTGCCCGTGTACCCGGTCCACGCGCCGGAACGGATGCGCTCCGCGAAAATCCCCATTTTCCCCAGGACCTCGTGCACGGCCTGCACGACATCGACGCCGTCGACCACAATGTGCTCGCTGCTGGGGGCCCGCAAAGCGATGTGAAGCACCGCCCTGTCCTCGGTGACGTTGATCCGTTCGCCCGCGAACATGGCGTCGATGCGCGTGCGCAGGCCGGCAGCGTTGGCCAGGTCGACGAGCAGCGCGATCGTTTCCGCAGTGAGGCGATTCTTGGAGTAGTCGAGGAAAAGGTCGCCCGCCTCGGCCACGAGCGTCGTGCCGCGGTCGGGTTCGGTGGCAAAGAGGTCCCGTAGGTGGTCGCGGCGATGGTCGAGGAAATGCGCTTCCAGCGCCTGCCATTCGGGTGTTTCGGTGATAGGCGTCACTGGCCGGGGACTTCGTCGGGTACCCGGCCCGGGTCCTCGACCGGCTTCTCCGCATGGCCGCCGAACTCTTTGCGCAATGCCGACAGCATGCGATCGGCGAAGTCGCCCGAGCGTTGGCTGCTGAAGCGTTGAAACAGCGCCGTGGTGAGCACGCCCGCTGGTACCCCTTCGTCGACCGCCGCCCGCACGGTCCACCGTCCCTCGCCCGAGTCCGACACCCGGCCCGAGAAGCCGTGCAGGTCGGCGTCGCCGAGCAGGGCGTGGGCCATCAGGTCGAGCAACCACGAGCTCACCACGCTGCCCCGCCGCCACAACTCGGCGACGGAGCTGGTGTCGATGTCGTACTGGTAGTACTTCGGGTCCTGGAGAGGGGCCGTCTCGGCGTCTTGGTCCTGCTGGTGCTTGCCGGCGTCCGCCCGGTGCAAGATCCCGAGACCCTCGGCGTAGGCCGCCATGAGGCCGTACTCGATGCCGTTGTGCACCATCTTCACGAAATGGCCCGCGCCCGGCGGTCCGCAGTGCAGGTAGCCCATCTCGGCCGTGGTCGGCTCGCCGTCGCGACCGGGCGTGCGGGGGGCGGCGTCGAGCCCGGGGGCGATGGTGCGGAAGATGGGGTCGAGGTGCTTTACCGGTCCGTCCTCGCCGCCGATCATGAGGCAAAAGCCCCGCTCGAGGCCGAAGACGCCGCCGCTGGTGCCCACGTCCATGTAATGGAGGCCCCGGGGGGCAAGCGCCTCGGCCCGGTCGACGTCGTCGCGGTAGTAGCTGTTGCCGCCGTCGATGATGATGTCGCCCTCGGACATGCGCTCGGCGAGTTCGTTGACCATCTGGCCGGCGAAGGCGGCCGGCACCATGATCCACGCCGCCCGGGGCGGGGTCAGCTTGGCGACGAAATCGTCGAGCGAGGTGGAGCCGGTCGCCCCCTCGCTTGCCAGCTGCTCGACCGCGTCCTCACTGACGTCGTAGACGACGCATTCGTGGCCATCGCGCATGAGGCGCCGGACCAGATTCGCCCCCATCCGCCCCAGTCCGATCATGCCGAGCTGCATTACGACCTCCTTCTCGAGCATTGCTGCCTTGCGTGTCGAACGTCACAGCGAGGCTACCGGTAGGTTCTGTTTCCTGCTCTCAGGGGGCGCTCATCGGTTTCTCAGGCGACCCTTAGCCGTAGCATCGACACTGTAAGCAAGTAATCAGAGGTAACAGACGCCAAAGCGAGGGGCCTGCCATGTGGTACGGACGCCATCAGCAACAGTTCCATGGGCACGGAGCCGGGATCTTCTTCATCTTCCCGCTGCTGCTGTTCGCGGTCCTGATTGGGCTGCTGATCTACCTCGTGGTCCGGACGTCCCGCCATGGGGGACTGGGCGGACGATTCGCGCCCGCGGGTGGCGGTGCCGGCGGACCCGGGCCACGATTTGGGCCCGATCCAGCGTTCGACCAGGCGAGATTCCGCTACGCCCGAGGCGAGATTTCGCGTGACGAGTACTACCGCCTCGTCGAGGACCTGGGTTGGGGTCCAGGCGGTGCGCCCCCCGGGACCTTCTACGGTGCCAGCGCCACACCGCCCGAGCCGCCGCCTCCAGGTCCTGCGCCGACGGAGCCCTTCACGACCCCTGGACCCACCGACGCCGGCCCCGCCGGCCCCCCCCCCCCCCCCCCCGCCCCCCCCC
>JAUTXM010000341.1 GCA_030838025.1 Acidimicrobiaceae bacterium | reverse complement strand
CGGCGATGCGAGCTTCGAGGTCGTCCATGCGCCGAGCCAACGCCCGGGCCTTGGTGGCGTTGCGCGTGGTGCAGTCACAGCGGGTCAACTCGTTGAGCCGGTCGAGCAGCGGACCGGCGTCGCGGACGTAGCGACGCACCGCACTGTCGGTCCAGCCCATCTTGTAGGTATGGAAGCGCAGGTGGAGCTCGACCAGCGCCGTTACCTGCTCGATGTCCTGCGTCGAGTATTTCAACGCCCGCATTCGATCGCGGGTCATCCGGGCGCCCACCACCTCATGGTGGTGGAACGAAACCAGGCCGCCAGGTCCATACGACCGGGTCTTGGGCTTGCCGACGTCGTGGAATAGTGCAGCCAGTCGCAGGATCCGGTCGGGGCGACATTTGGTCGCCACCGCGATGGTGTGGGCCAGCACGTCCTTGTGCCGGTGGATGGGATCCTGCTCGAGGGCCAGGGCCGGGAGTTCCGGGAGAAACTCCTCTGCCAGGCCGGTGTTCACGAGGAACCACAGCCCTTCGGTCGGGTCCTCGGTCACCATCAGCTTGTCCAGCTCGTCGCGGATCCGCTCGTCGGAGACGATCTCGAGGCGGTGGCGGATACGGGTGACGGCTTCCACGAGGTCGCGATCGGGAGCCAGCTGGTAGCCCGCGATGAACCGCCCGGCGCGCAGCATGCGCAGGGGATCGTCGGTAAAGGACACCTCCGGCGACAGCGGGGTGCGCAGCCGGTGGGCGGCCAGATCGTCGAGTCCGTTGAACGGGTCGATCAGGCGGAGCTCGGGGAGCCCCAGCGCCATGGCGTTGACGGTGAAGTCGCGGCGCGACAGGTCCGCCTCGATCGCGTCGGCGAACTCGACGTCGGGTTTGCGCGAGTCGGGGTGATACGCCTCGGCGCGGTGGGTGGTGATCTCCATGCGCCGGCCGTTCTTTTGCAGGCCGATCGTGCCAAAGCGCTTGCCTTGCAACCAGACGGCGTCGGCCCAATGGGCCACGATCGCCTCGATGTCGTCGGGTCGTGCGTCGGTGGTGAAGTCGAGGTCGTAGCCCAAGTCGGGCCCGTCCTCCTCGGCGGACCCGGCCCGCCGGTTCTGGAGACGCCCGAGCAGGGCGTCACGGACGACACCGCCGACCAGGTACAGCCCGAAGCCGGCCCGCTGGAAGCGGTCGGCGAGCTCACTGGTCTCGGCCAGGAGCGGCTGGAGGCGGTCGGGGATCACACCGCGAGGGTAGCGGTGGACTGTCGCCTGACCGGCTGGTTATCCCCCGGGGCGCGCTAGCTGGAAACCGCCACCAGGCCGGCGTGCTCGAGCGCCAAGCGGAAGTCATGGGGCCTCGATGCCGTGGCCATGGCCTGGCGGAGCGTGACCTGACCCTCCTGGTACAGGTGGAACAGGCTCTGGTCGAACGTCTGCATGCCGTACCACTCACCGCTGGCGATCATTTCCTCGATCGTCTCACCCTTGCCGCTCGACGGCTCGACGATGCGATCGGCGATCCGCCCGGTCATCACCATCACCTCGACTGCGGGAACCCGGCCGATGTCGTCGGCTCGCTCCAGCAGGCGCTGGCAGATGACGCCCTTCAGGCATGACGCCAACGACAGCCGCACCTGGTGCTGCTGGAAGGGGGGGAAGAAGTCCACGATCCGGTTGATCGTCTCGGTGGCGTTGGTCGTGTGCAAGGTCGACAGCACGAGGTGGCCCGTTTCGGCAGCCGAAATGGCGGCCCACACGGTCTCGGGGTCGCGCATCTCGCCGATCAGGATGACGTCGGGATCCTGGCGCAACACCCGGCGCATCGCCTGCATGTAGTCGGTCGTGTCGGTGCCGATTTCGCGCTGGTTGATGATCGCCAGCTTGTCGGTGTGGACGAACTCAATGGGGTCCTCGATGGCAACCACGTTGCATGCCCGGGTCTCATTGATGTGCTCGATCATCGACGCCAGGGTCGTGGTCTTGCCCGAACCGGTCGGGCCGGTGACCAGCACCATGCCGCGCGGCTCGCTGGCCAGGCTGCGCACCACGGGGGGCAGGCCGAGTTCTTCGATGGAGCCGACGTTGGGCAGCACGCGTCGCAGCACGATGCCGACCTCACCGCGCTGGCGGAAGGCGTTGCCGCGGAAGCGTCCGAGGCCGTCACCCGAGGTGGCAAAGTCGGCGTCGTTGCTGGTCGCAAACTCCTTGGCCCGGTTGGGCGGTAGGAGCCGCACCACCAGTCCCTCGAGGTCCTCGGACGTCACCTCGTCGAAGGGAGCTTCGATCAGTTGGCCGTCCACTCGTACCCGGGGCCGGGATCCGGCCTTCAGGTGGAGATCGGACGCGTCTTCGTCGATTACATAATGAAGGAGCCTGATGAGGTCGAGCATCGGAACCTGTATCGGCGTCTCGAACCGCTGACCTGAGCGGTTTATGAAGGAGAAGTCGGCGCCACTGCCGGCCGCTAACCCCCCTGGCGCTCCTGGCCCCCCTGGCGGAGTTCGGCCACCCGCTCGACCACCGCCACGCCGGGTCCCCCCGACGTCGGCGGTTCCGGCTGGTAGGACACGCCGGCCAGGCTGGCGACGCAGGCTCCGGCCGAGTTGGCCAGCGCCCGCAGGTCATAGCCCCCCTCCAACACCGCCAACCGGTGTCCTGCCGGCACCAGCGCCATGACCCGCTCGGTGATGACCGCATAGTCACCCGACGCCAACCCGAGCGCCGTGAGGGGGTCGTCGCGATGGGCATCGAAGCCGGCCGAGGCGATCACCCAGGTCGGGTCGAACGCGGCTGCGGCCGGGATCACCACCTGGTCGAGCGCCGCGTCGTACACGTCTCCCGTGGCGCCCGCCGGCAACGGAAGGTTGATCGTGTATCCCGCCCCCTCCCCCGCTCCGGTCTCCTCGAGCCGACCCGTCCCCGGGTAGAACGGGAACTGGTGCATCGAGATGTACAGCACCCGGGGATCCTGGTAGAAGACGGCCTGGGTTCCGTTGCCGTGGTGGGCGTCCCAGTCCAAAATAAGGACCCGTTCACCGCGGGCAGCCAACGCCGCCGCTGCGACGGCCACGTTGTTGATGAGACAGAAACCCATCGCCCGGGCGCCCAGCGCGTGATGTCCGGGCGGTCGTACCGCGATGAAGGCGGCGTCGGCCTCCCCGCGATCCAAGCGCTCGATGGCGTCGGGTCCGGCACCAGCGGCGAGCACGGCGGCGCGCCACGAGCCCGGCGACACCGCGGTGTCGGGGTCGAGCCAGCCACCCCCGCTCTCGCAGAATCGTTCGACCGAGTCGAGGTAGGCGGGATTGTGAATCCGTTCCAGCTCGACCCGGGTGGCGGGCCGAGGTGCCACAGAGACGATGGCGTCGCTGACGCCCGCGGCGCGAATGCCGGCCAAGACGGCCTCCAGGCGGGCCGGCCGCTCGGGGTGCCCGCCGTTGGGCAGATGCTCCAGGAACGCCTCATGGGTTTCGAGCAGCACCGCGCCCGCGTGCATGACCCGATGGTAGGCGTCCCGGCCGGCCGAGGCACTGGGCGGGCACCCGACCGCCCAGCGGCCACCGACCGCCCAGCGGCCACGGACCGCCGAGCGGCCACCCGGACCGCCGGATCGCCGACGGGCACGCCGCTCCCGAAGCGCCACGGACACGAACTGACGGGAACCGTCGAAACCGTATTCGTGGCACCTGGCCGGAAGGGGGCTCCGCTACGCTGATGGTCCGCCGTGAGGGAGCAGCCGAGCGCCGATGCAGGTTCTGGGCGCCGCTCCTCGTCCCCCTCCAAGCTGGGTACGCCGCGATCATGAGCTCTCCGTCGGTCGACATCATCCGTTGGGGGAGGGAGCGGGCTCGCACCTGGCCGTGGCGCGGCGACGGCAACGTGGCGTTCCTCGCCCCTGTTCCCGAAGCCCCCGTCCTATCGGCGGCCTTCCTCCGGCGTTGCCTGACGATCCTGGGCGAGCGGGGCTTTGCTCGCGTGGTCACCTCTGCCCTCTCCCCGCTCGAGCAGACCGGCTTCCTCGCCGCGGGCTTCGAGGTGGCCGAAGAACTGCACCTCCTCTCGCTCGACCTTGATGCCCTGCCCCCCTGCCCCGACGTCGGGGTGACCCGGGTGGCGGCCGCGGAACGCCCACAGATCCTGGCCATTGACCGGGCGGCATTTTCCCCCTTCTGGCAGTTGGACGAGCACGGCCTGAACGAAGCCCTGGGCGCCACGCCACGGACCCGCTTCCGGGCGGTCATCGACGGGCACAGCGCCGTCGGCCGTCGGGTCCTCATCGGCTACGCCATCAACGGGCGTTCCGGCGCCCGCGGGTTCGTGCAGCGGCTGGCGGTGGCGCCCGAGGCCCGTCGCCATGGGCTCGGGCGGGGACTGCTGCTCGACGGGTTGCACTGGATGCGCCGGCGGGGGGTGCGCCGGGCCGTCGTGAACACCCAGGTCGGAAACGACGCCGCCCTCGCCCTCTACTACGACGCCGGGTTCCACCGGGAACCTTCCGGGCTGTCCGTTATGGAAGCCGGACTCAAGGTCATCCGCCCGACCGGGGGGCCGTGACCCAGCGCCACCCGCTGCGCCACCCGCGCCTGGTGGCCGCCCTGGTGATGGTCGCCGTCGGAGTGGCGGTCACCGTCGGCGCTGCGAATGCGACCCCGGCGCAGGCGCAATCCACCACCGCTTCAAGCGAGCTGCGCCTCGCCGACCAGTCGACCTGGGTGGCAGACGGCGGCACATTCCGGGTTGGGATGGCGGTTACGACCCCCGATCCGGCGACCGCCCGGGTGCAAATGTCGGTCTACTCGGCGCTGTCGACTCGCTCGGATTTCACCGAGACGTTGGCCGACCGCATCCACACCAGCCGCCTGAAGGTGTTCGAACCGGTCGAGTTGTCTTCCCTCGGGCCCGCGCCGGAGCTGTCGGTCGCCGTCAACCCGAAGGCGTCGGCCCATGCCGCCCAGTCGGTGCGGTTGTCCGCGTCGGGCGTCTATCCGGTCCGCATCGATCTGTTCGACGCCGGGGGCGACCTGCTCAGCCGGCTGACCACCCACCTCCTGTACTCCAGCCCCGACGCCAGCAGCACCAGCAAGCTCGACGTGGCGTGGGTGGCACCGTTCCACGCCCCGCCCGCCACCGGGGCGGCCATCGCCAATGACGACCTGGCCGGTTTGGTCAACCTGAGCGCCCAACTGGCGGCCCAGCAGAGCGTGCCGCTCTCCGTCGAGGCCACCCCCCAGACCGTCGAAGCCCTGGTCAACGGCTCAGCCGCCGACCGTGCGACGGTGACCCAGCTCGGCGAGGCGCTGGCCGGGGGCAACCGGGAACTGGTCGCGGCCCCCTACGTCCGCCTGGACCTGCCGGCCATGCTCGCCGCGGGACTCGACAGCGAGGTGACGACCCAGGTCTCCGACGGCGCCAGCGTCTTGGCCGGCGCCCTGCACGCCGTGCCGACCAGCGCCACCTGGATCACGACCGGCCCGATCAGCGCCGCCGCGATCGACGACCTGGCCGACCGTGGCGTCCAGCGGATCGTAACCCTCGACAACAGCTTGACACCGCTGCCCGCCGCGGACCTCACTCGCACGCTGGCGCAGCCATTCACCTTGCTGGGAAAATCCTCCCGGATCGCAGGCGCAGCCGTCGACGGGGGTTTGGCCGCGCACTTCGGTACCAAGGCCGATCAGCTTCTCTCGGCCCATCAACTCCTCGCCGACTTGGCGCTGATCCAACTCGAACTGCCCAACCGCCGGGGCGGGCGTGGGGTGGTCATCGTTCCTCCGGCCGGGTGGAAGCCCGACAGCACCTTCCTGGCGACGTTCCTCGGTGGCCTGGGCAACGCCCCGATGCTGGCACCGGTCACGGTGGACCGATTCTTTGCCGACGTGTCGCCGCTGCAGGCGGGATCCGGTCCGCTGGTGCGACGAGTGGCCCCGGCCGACCAGCAGCCCCGCGGCCAGGCGATCACTGACGGCGCGGCCATACGGGCGGTCCGGCGACCGGAGGCGTCGCTGGCTGCGGTCGTGCCCGCCAACAGCGCCGCCATCGCCGACATCAACCGGCACGTCTTGATCAGCGAGTCGTCGGACATCGCCGATCGGGTTCGCCCCGCGGAGCTGGCCCAGGCGAACGCCTTGATCGACCAGCTGAAGCGCATGGTGCGCCTGCCGGGCAACCAGTCGATCACCTTCACCGCCCGTCAGGGGCTGATCCCGATCACGATCTTGAGCAGCGCCCCGTACCCGCTGCGCGTGCGGGTGCGGATAACCAGCCAGAAGTTGGGTTTCCGGCCCGTCGGGTTTCCCGGCGGGGGCTGTGTCGAGTCCGCCACCTCGGCGATCTGCACCATCGACCTCAAGGCCCAGAACACGACGCTGCGGGTGCCGGTCGTCGCCAAGACGGCCGGCGTGTTCTCCCTGACGGTCGCGCTGGATTCACCTGACGGTGCCCTCACGCTGGCAACCAACCAGGACACTGTTCGCAGCACCGCCGCCTCGGGGGTCGGTGTGTTTCTCTCGATCGGGGCGGCGCTCCTGCTGGCGGTGTGGTGGGTCCGAAACGTCATCCACGGCCGGCGGGCCCGCCGCCTGGTCCCCCGGGGCACCGGCAGCGGGGGTGGGTCAGACGGTGATGGCGAGTGGGATGGTGGTGGCGGGTCGGATGGTGGCGGCGGCCGGTCGCGTGGTACGGGTGGTGCGGGTGGTGCGGGTGGCTCCGGTGATGGGGACAGCGGGGACGGCTTTGGTGGTCCGGTACCGGCGTTGGCTGGTGCTTCGGCGGCCCGGGCGCCGGCCGGGGCTTCCGTGGCAGCGCCTTCTGTGGCCGCCGCGGCGTCCGCCGGCGCTGGGGCTTCCGCCTGGTTGCGGCCCGGGGCTTCCGGCGGGGCTTCCGCCTCGGCCTCCGCCTCCGCCTCGGCCTCCGTCCAGCGCTCGGCCCCGGCTGGCGCTGGGGCCTCCGTCCAGCGCTCGGGTTCCTCCCCGGCGACCGTTCCCCCGGAGGCGCCGGGTCGCGCAGTCGCCCGGGCGAGCGCAGAGTCGTCGCCTACGGCTGACTCCGTCACCCGCAATACCGCGGTCATGGCGACGGGGACGCTGCTGTCACGGCTCACCGGGTTCGGCCGCGTCCTTGCCCTGATCTGGGCGTTCGGCATCGCCAGCGGCTTGACCGACGTCTACACCATCGCCAACACGGCGCCCAACATCCTCTACGACCTGGTCCTCGGAGGGATCCTCTCGGCGACGCTCGTCCCGGTCTTCGTCGACTACCTCAACCACGACGACCCCGAGGAAGGTTGGCGCGCCATCTCGGCCGTCGTCACGGCGATCACCGTCACCCTGGTCGCCCTCTCCGTCGTCTTCTGGTTCGTCGCACCGGCGATCATCCGCTTCTACCTGGTTCTCAACAACACCGCCGGGGTGGCGGACGAGCGCGTCGTCGGCACCCGGCTGCTGCACATGTTCGTGCCCCAACTGTTTCTCCTCGGTGGCATCGCGGTCACCACCGCCTTGCTCAACGCCCGGCGCCGCTTCGCCGCCGCCGCCTTCTCACCGGTGGTCAACAACGTCGTCGCCATCGGCGCCATCGTCACCGCTCGACTGGTCGCCACCAGCCTCACCGTTCCGGGCCTCCGACGCGACCAGTCGACGCTGCTGATCCTCGGCCTCGGAACGACTGCCGGCTACCTCTTCCAGTTCCTCGTCCAGGTACCGCCGATGATCCGGTCAGGCGTACGGCTGCGCCCGGTCTGGGACTTGACCCATCCCGCGGTGCGTACCGTCCTACGCCTCTCGCTGTGGACGTTCGGCTCGGTCATGGCCAACCAGGTTTCGTTCAACCTCATCCTGGTATTGGCCGACCACAGGAAGGGAGACGTGACCGTGTTCAACACGGCCTACCAGTTCTTCCAACTCCCCTACGCCATCTTCGCGGTGTCCATCGCCTCTGTCCTCACCACCGAACTCTCCGAACAATGGGCTCGACGGGATCTTCCGGGATTCCGCCGACAGATGGAGGCCGGGCTCAGACTGACCATGGCGGTGCTCGTGCCCGCCGCGGTGGGCTATGTCGTCCTGGCGCAGCCGTTCCTCCACCTGGTCCTCCAACACGGCTCGTTCTCCGCGGCCGATGCCCATCGCATCGCCAGCGTCGTCGCCCTGTTCGCCATCGGCTTGCCCGGCTTCAGTGCCTATCTCCTCCTGATGCGGGCCTATCAAGCCATGCAGGACACCCGCTCGATGTTCTGGCTCTACCTGGCCGAAAACGTGGCCACGCTGGTCCTGGCGGGCGCCCTGTACCCGGTCATGGGTGTTCGGGGCCTCGCCCTCGGCTGGGTCGGCGCCTACACCATGGGTGCGGCCGCCGCCTTCGTCCACCTGCGTGGACGCACCGACGGCCTCGACGGGCGGGCGATCGTCAGCGCCATGGCTCGCATCGTCGTCGCCACCGCCATCATGATCCTGCCCGTCTTCGCCCTGACCCATATCGTCAAGGGCGCATCGGACCTGGTGCTGGTCGCCCAGGTCGGAGGCGGGGTGATCGCCGGAACGATCGTCTACCTGGCGGCGGCCCACGCCTTCGGCGTCACCGAGTTCTCCAACGTGCTCCCCCGGAGGCGCCGATGAAAACGTTCATCAAGTACATCCTGGTCATCGTGATCGCGGCCGGCATCATTTTCGAGGTCGGGTCGCCCCTCTGGAGCCGAACCGCGGCGGCCGGCGCGGCCGACGATGCGGCCAATGTGGCTGCCCGGGATTACTTCGATAGCCGCAGCCTCGATTCGGCCCGTGTGGCCGCGACCAGCGCGGCGGCCATCCGGGGCTCCACGTTGACCAGCATCGTGCTCCTCGACGACGGCAGCATCAAGGTCACGGTGCATCGTCCCGCCAAGTCCTACGTCCTGCACCATATCTCGGCTCTGAAGAACTGGTACAACGTGTCGGCGTCATCTACGGCGCCGCCGATACGAGCCTGACTTTTTCTTCACCCGAGGGGGGACATGGCGGGAATACGAATAGTCGCTGACAGTGCCTGCGACCTGCCCGACGATGTCGTCGCACGCCACCGTCTGACCATCGTCCCTCTGACCATCCGTTTCGGCTCCGAGGAGCTAGCCGACGTCGGGCCCAAGGACTTCTGGGTCAAGTGTCACCAGTCCTCGGTGCTGCCGGCGACCGCCGCGCCCGCGCCGGGCGCCTTCGAGGCGGCGTTCCGGCAGCTGGCGGCCGAGGGTGCCGAGGGGATCGTGTGCATCAACCTTTCCGGCAAGCTTTCGGCCACCGGCCAGTCGGCGCAGGCCGCGGCTCGGGAAATCGATGGTGCGGTACCAGTCCAGGTGGTCGACTCAACCAGCGTGAGCCTCGGTCAGGGCCTCCTGGTGCTCGGCGCGGCGCGGCTGGCAGAGGAGGGAAAAGGCCTCGCCGAGGTCGCGGCCTACGTCACCGGGACAGCACCTCGGTTGAAGGTATACGGAGTACTCGACACGCTGGAGAACCTCAAAAAAGGTGGGCGCATCGGCGGTGCACAAGCGCTGCTGGGCTCGATGCTGGCCATCAAGCCGGTGATCGAGATCCGCGACGGCGTCGTCCACGAGGAATCGAAGCAGCGCACCCGGGGTCGTTCCTTGCAGTACCTGGCGGGCAAGGTGATCGAGGCGGCGAAGGCGGGCAAGATCCAAGAACTCGGGATCATGCATGGCGACGCCGCCGACATCGACAAGTTCGTCGACCTGGTGGCGGTGGCCGTCCCCCGGGAACAGATGCTGGTGGGGCTGGTCGGTGCGGTCATCGGGACCCACGCCGGTCCGGGCGTGGTCGGGGTGGCCTGGATCGAGCCGAAGTAGTCGTGACGGCCCTCGGTCTCTGACCGCCGCTGACTTGCCGCTGACTTGCGACTGACTTGCCGCTGACGGCGCTGAAGCTCGCTGACGCTCGCTGACTTGCCCGTCTGGTGCCTCAGCGGGGCCCGGGACGGGCGGTAGCCTCTAATCCCGTGTCCGCTCCCGACGCGACCAAGCCGGTTGGCGCCGGTACCGTGCTCAGCAGCCGCTACCGGCTCGTCCGGTTGGTCGCCCAGGGCGGGATGGCGTCGGTCTGGGAGGCCTACGACAACGTCCTGGCCCGCTCGGTGGCGGTCAAGATGCTCCACCCCCACCTGGCCGAGGACCGCCTGTTCCTGGAGCGGTTCCGGCGCGAGGCGGTGTCCGCGGCCCGGCTGGCCCACCCGAATGTGGTCGCCACCTTCGATGCCGGGGTCACGCCCGAGGGCACGGCGTTCATCGTGATGGAACTCGTCCGGGGCCAGACCCTCTCAGCGTTCTCGGCTGAGCACCGGCCCTTGCCGATCTTCGTATGCATTGAAATCGGCATGCAGATCGCCGACGCCCTGGCCCACGCCCATGGCGCCGGCCTGGTCCACCGCGACATCAAGCCGGCCAACGTGTTGGTGTGCGAGACCGAGTCCGACGGTGTGCCGCTCGTGAAGGTCACGGACTTCGGGATCGCCAAGGCGGCCGAGGGCCTGGGTCTCGAACTCACCAAGACCGGGATGATCCTCGGGACGCCCAAATACCTGAGCCCCGAGCAGATCGAAGGCCGGGAACCTGATGCCCGGGCCGATCTGTACGCCCTCGGCGTGGTGCTGTTCGAGATTGTGACCGGCACCGCCCCGTTTCGAGGGCCGACCGAGATGGCGGTGGCTGTCCAACACATAAACGACACGCCGGCGCGACTGCGTGATCTGCGCCCGAGTGCACCCGAGGCGCTGGAAGCCTTGGTAGCGGCACTCCTGGCCAAGCGGCCCGAGGACCGGCCTCCCTCCGCGAGCGCAGTCCGCCAGGCGCTGTCCACCATCGAAGCGAGGGGCCGCCCCGACCCTGCCGCCAGCCGCACCGTGGTCGACGCCACCGCGGTTGCGCCGCGCCCCGGGACGCCCCGACCAGGCCCGCCCCGACCGGCCGGGACCACCGCCACGGGTGCCCAGCCGCCCGGGGGCGGCGGAGTCGGTGTCGGGGCACCGGGGTGGCCCGCGAGCCAGGCGCCGCCGCCCGGCCGGGGCTCGGTGTCTCCCCGGGGCCCGGTGTCCGGCCCGCGATCGCTGTCGGACCGGGGTTCGGCGTCGGGCCAGCCGGGGCGCACTCCGGCCAGCCAGCCCCGGCCCGTGGCACCGCCGCCCCGTTCCCGGCCGGCTCCCCAGCCGACTCGCCGGCGCGCCAACTGGACCGGGCGGGTGGTGGCGGGCCTCGTCGTCGCCGCGTTGGTCGTGGTGCTGGTCGTTGTCAGCAGCCACGGCTCGGGGCCCCATCGAGGTCCCACCACACCCACGACGCTCAACCCCGCCACCGTGATCAAGTTCCAGAACGCCACGGTCTTCCACCTCGAACGCGACGCCGACGGGGCGGCCCATGTCGGCTACGCCATCGACGGCAATCCCGATACCTCATGGCAGACCGACCGCTACTTCGGCCCCCGCTTCGCCAACCTGCGCCATGGCCTCGGCCTGGCGTTGACCCTTGGGTCCCCGCAGACGCTGCACGCCTTGTCGGTCACCACCTCGACGGTCGGGTGGAGCGCCGAGGTGTTCGTTGCCAACGCCGTTCCGAACCCGGCGGCGCTCGCCCCGTGGGGTTCGCCCGTCGATTCGAAGCAGGCCATCGACGGCTCGACGACCTTCGATCTCCACAGTCAGCGGGGCAGTGCCGTGTTGCTGTGGCTCACCGATCTCGGCCCGACGTATCAGGCCACGCTGGCCGAGGTGACGGCCAGCTAGGAAGCGGTGACCACCTGCTCACCCACAGTCGTTTTTTGGAGTGTGGGAGCGCACACAAGTAGCAGAACGGTCATTGACCGGTGCCGAAGACACTGTCAGGATCGCTCGCCGGGTACCCACCCATAGGCTCCCGTGATCCATCTCGGGAGAAGGAGGCATTGCTTTGAAGAGGTCAATCCGCATTTCGATGGCGTCGTTGCTGGCATCCGGAGTCTTGGCAGCTGGCTTCGCGGTGGCAACGGCGGCACCGGCCGGCGCCGTCACCGCCGGTTCGGCAACGCTTACCTGCGATACCACGACGCAGGCGGGCAAGATCACCTGTACGGCGAGCGATGCCGACGGCATGAGAACGGTTGCTGTCTACAATGCCGCCGCGCGGTCCAACCAGTTCGTACTCGTGAGCGACTGCGCGACGCCCGTGACATCGCAGACGTTCAACGTTCCCGTCGCATCCCGGTACCGGGTCACCGTGGTGGATTGCAACAAGCCGCGGGGAAAGAACGTGTTTATCGTGAAGGGTGACGGGTCGGTAACACCCGTCGGCGTGTGACACCACTCGTCTGATCAAGAGCGGCCATTCCCCCCCGAGAATGTGGGGGAATGGCACGCCTGATCCCCCCTTGTGACCTTGGTAGCGGCGGGCAGGTCCGACCACCGAGGGCGGTATCGACCGCGACGTCGAACCCGTTCCACTGCCACCCGCCGTGCCGCCACTACGATGCTGCGCCATCGACGTGGGCGAGGACGAGCTGGTCGCAGCGGCCCAAGGGGGCGACCGGCGGGCGCTCGACACCTTGCTGCGGACCCACCACGACCGGTTGTACGCGGTGTGCCGCCGTTTGACCGGCAATGACGCCGATGCCGCCGACGCCACCCAGGAGACGCTGCTGGCCGTGGTCCGAGGTCTGCCGAGGTTCGACGGCCGGAGCCGTTTCACGACCTGGAGCTACCGAATCGCGGTGAACGCCTCGCTCGACGAGCTCCGGCGGCGACGCCGCCGGCCCGAGCCCGGCCTCGACGAGGTGCTATTCGCTCCCCCGCCCGGTGGCGCACAGGACTCCTCGGCCGACGCCAGCGTAGAACGGCTCGACGTCGACGCCGCTCTGACCCGGTTGGCACCCGATTTTCGGGCTGCGGTCGTGTTGCGTGACCTGTGCGGGCTCGACTACGCCGAGATCGCGACCATCCTCGAAATCCCGCCTGGGACCGTCCGCTCCCGCATCGCCCGGGGCCGCGCCGCCCTCGTTCCGCTGCTGAGCGGGAACCCGGGCCGCTCCGCCCAGCGTCCTAGCGAGCGGCCATGACGACATCACACCTTGACGACGAAGCGCTGAGCGCCGCCCTGGACGGGGTCGCGACCGAGGCCGAACACGCCCACCTGTCGTCGTGCTCGATCTGCCAGGCCCAGATGGCATCACTGGCATTCGTCGCCCGGGCGGTCGCGACGCCAGTGGGTGATCGTCCTCGGAGCGAGGTCGACGCCGCGGTCGAGGGGGCACTGCGCGCGTGGTCCGGATCCGACGATGCAGTGGCGTCGGACTCCGTACTGGAGCCGGAGCCGTCTCGGCGGGAGACGCTCACGCTCGCCGCTCCGACGCCGATTGGGGTTGGAAGCGGCCGCGCCGCTGCCCGGCGCGCCAGCCGGTCACCGCGATGGCTGGGCGCAGCTGCCGGTATTGCGGCCGCCGTCATCGTGGTGGGCGGCGCGGTGGCCCTGTCTCGAGGCAGGACGACCTCGCGCGCGTCCACCACCGCCGGGCTGGCCCCGCAGAGTTCGTCGTCCACGAGGCCTACACCCGATGCCGCGGCATCAGGCTCCTCCGCCGACCTCGGCGATCAGTCCGACCCCTCGGTGCTGGCCCATCGGGTGTCGGCTGCCGTCGGCCAGCGGGTCAGTGGCAGCGCGGCTGCCGAACCCGGATTCGGGGCGACGACGATCGCCGGGCCGACGGCCCCGTCAGGAGATCAACGGGCGGCACCGACGTGCGTGGCGCAGGCCGCGACCGCGACCGGTGCCGCCGACAATCCGGCGCCCGACCTCGTGGCGACCCTACGGTGGCGAGGCGAACCCGCGGTGGTCGTGGTGTTCTCCCGGCCAGGAGGACTGGCCGGGGCGGTCATGCGGCAGGCTGACTGCTCGCTCCTGGTCGTGCTCCCGCTCTGATCCCCCCCCGGATCAGCGCCACCACGAAGCCGACCACGACCGCCACCCATCCGCCGATCGGGATGGGCGCTTTGCCCTCACCGACCGAAATCCAGACACCCCACGCCAGGCCGCCCGCGGTGCACATCGCGGCCGCCACGGCCGTGGCCCGCCCGGATCGGCGGCTGACCGACACGATCACCTCGGCGACGACCAGGGCGAACAGCACCCCCGAGACGTACGGCATCACGCCCGTGAAGGGGTACTCACCGAGCAGCAGCGCGCCAAGAGCGGCTAGTGCCGCGCCGAGGACGACGCCGACGACCAACCGGGCACTCGAGGGACTTGGTCGCCCGGCGGCAGGTGGCAATGAGGCCGCGTCAGCTGGCAGGGAGACGGCGTCGGGGCCCTGAGCCGTCACCGCAGCGCCGGGGCTGGGGGCTGCGCCGGCAACGATCGGGGTCGTCGGGGCAGGCGCAACGGGTGGCGCGGCTGCGGGGGTGGGCGTTTCGTCTGGTGCCGGGATCGCCGCATCGGCGACGCCAGCGGGCTCGGGCAACTGGGACATGCATGAGCGAGAGTAGTCTTCCTCCATGGCGCAAACGGCCCCACCCCCGCCTGGGACCG
>JAUTXM010000317.1 GCA_030838025.1 Acidimicrobiaceae bacterium | reverse complement strand
GACCGACCGGGGGCACCGCCGACTGGGCACGACCGAACGGCGGCACGACCGAACGGGGGCACGACCGACCGGGGCACCGCCGGCCGGGCGGTCAGGTCGGCGTGCGCCGCAATGACTTGATCAGCTGATGAGAGGGCGTGAACAACCGCCGTACCGTCAGTTGGGCGGCGATCAGGGCGGCGAAGGCGTTGCCGCCCAGCAACATGTACATCACCACGAGCTGGAGGCGGATGGCCAGAATGGGCGACGCCCCGGCCAGGATCATCCCCGTCATGGCGCCCGGAAGCGCGACCAGGCCGACCACTTTGGTCTGGTCGACGGTCGGAATCATCCCGCTTCGTATCGATGACCGCATCCACGGCAGCGCCGCCTGGCGGCTGCTCTGCGCCAGGGACAGGCGAGCTTCCACCTCGCGCCGGCTGGCGGCCAGGTCGTCGTGGAGCCGGGTCATCACCAGCGAGGTGGTGTTCATGGCGGCGGTGATGATCATCGACCCCAGCGGGATGATTGCCCGGGCTGCGACGGGCACGATCTGCAACGCGGCGAGCACGCCGAGTGTTCCAGCCGTGGCGACCGAGATGGCGGCGGCCGCGATCAGTTTGCTGCCTGGTACCCGTTTGGCCCGTCCCGCCGACGTGAGGCTGGCCGTGGCGACCATCACGGCGATGGCCGCGATGGTGAGAGCGCCGTGCCCCTTGAAGATGAAGTCGAGGATGTAACCGACGGCGACCAGCTGGACGAACGACCGCAACGTGGCGACGGTCATGTCCCGCTCGAGCCCGACCCGCTGCCACCGGGAAACGCCGACCGCGACCGCCACCAGTACCAACGAGAGGGCGACATCGCCGAAACTGATCGGGGCCGACAAGGGCGAACCCCCGGCCGAGGCCGCGCTCAGGACCATCATCGGTCCCCGCCGCGGGGCAGGGGACGGACTTCGATCACCTGATCGGCCAGCTCCGCCTGGCGCGGATCGTGGGTCACCATGACCACAGTGAGGCCGGAATCGGCCAGCTCCCGTATCAATCGCTCGACCCCTCCCTTGCTCGAGGTGTCGAGGGCGGAGGTCGGCTCGTCGAGCGCCAGCACCTCGGGGCGCAATGCCAGGCTGCGGGCCAGAGCCATCCGCTGCGCCTCGCCGACGGACAACCGGTCGGCTTCTCGGCTGGCCAACCCAGGATCAAGCCCCACCTGCTTCAGCAGGGCCGGAGTGTCGGCACCGATGTTGTCCCTGACCGTGCCCGGAAAGGTAACGGGTACCTGCCCGACGCTCTGCACTCGGCGCCGCAGGTCGAGGACGTCGTAGTCCCGCACATCGCGGCCTTCGAAGAGCACGACTCCCTCGTCGGGATCGTCGAGCCGGTTCAGGAGGCGCAGCAAGGTCGTCTTGCCCGCCCCCGAGGGCCCGACGATGGCGGTGAGACCCTGAGCCGGGACGACGGCCGAGAATCCCTTGACGATGGGACCGTCGTCTCCGTCGACTCGCACCTGGCGGAACTCGAAGCGAGCCGTCACCGCCCAATGCTAAGCAACGCCCCAAGAGGGTGCCGCCCATGAGTCGATGAGTCGACGAATCGATAGGCCGATCGGACTCGATGGGACCCGATGGGACCCGATGGGAGTCGATGTCGCCTACTAGGGCTCCGCCCGATCACCAACGTCGGCCGGCGAGGCCGGCGAGGCCGGCGAGGCCGGCGAGGCCGGAGAGGCGGGCGAGGCCGCCGAGGCCGGGGAGACCGGCGCCGGCGGCGCGTACCGACTCGGCTCGGCCTCGAAGGCGTCGGCACAGCCCGGGGCGCAGAATGCGTAGTCCCGACCATCGTGGTGGCGGCGATTGACGGCGTCTGGTCCGACCGTCATGCCGCAGACCGGGTCTGACCAGTCGCCACCACCGAGCGCTTCGTGGCCGTCGATCCCCACCGTGAAGCGAGCCGGTTCGGTGTTGAAGCGGTCCCGGCAGCGGTCCGAGCAGAACCAGAACGTCTGTCCGGCGAGGGACGACTGGGCGGGGGCATTGGCCGTGCGAACCTGCATCCCACATACCGGGTCGAGGGCGTAGCCGGACCCACCCCCGAGACGATCCCGGTGCTTGTACAGCCAGTACAACACGCCGAAGAGAGCCAGGAACGCGAGGTTGAGGAAGGTGGTGTAGTTCCACTGAAAGTGAGTCGGAGCGACGGCCTGTGACCGATGGCTGGGTATGAGGCCGGCAACCGAAGCCAGGCCCTCGACGATCAGCCCGGCCGTGGCCATGACGGCCCAGAACAGCACCAGCAGGCGCACCGTAAGCGCCGTTCCGTAGTACTTGCGATAGATGAGCAGCAGCGGAAGGGTGATGAGGTCGGCAAAGATGAAGCTGATCACGCCCCCGAAGCTGATGCCGCCCTTCCACAGCGCGGCCGCAAGGGGCACGTTGCCGATCGAGCACACGAAACTGAGCATGGCGATGAACGGACCCACCACGACGTTCTCGATCGATGTCCATACGCCGTGTCCGTGGAGGAAGACCGCGTTCCACAGGTGGCTGGGAACCACGACGGTGAGAAAACCTGCCACGACGTAGCCGATGATCAGTTCGTTGCGCAGCATGGTGAGGTCGGCCATGGTGTAGCTGGCGGCGTCGGCCCAGGCCGCCTTGGAGGTCAGCTTTTTCGCCCACGACGTCGCTTCCAGCGCCGCCAGTCGCTGGTCGCTGACGCCAACCATGGCTTGGTGGTCGTGTCCGCCTGCCATGTGCCCGTGCTCGAGGCGCTCCCGGGCGGTCTCGGTGAGTCGACGGTGAAGAACGACGCCGCCGAGCAGCGCCAGCAGGACGATCATGACGGCGCCGCCGACGAACTCCGCAGCTGCGAACTGCCAGCCCATCAAGATGACCAGCACGATGCCGAGCTCGATGACCAGATTGGTCGAGGCGAACATGAAGATCATGGCCGTGACGAAGTCGGCGCCCTTTTGGAACAGCGACTTGGCCATCGCGGTCGCGGCGTAGGAGCACGACGAGGACACCATGCCCAGTCCGCTGGCGCGGAACACCGAGGCCAGGCGGTGATCTCCCATCACCCGCTCCATCTGCTCGCGGGGAACGAAGGCTTGGACCGCACCCGACAGGCCGAAGCCGAGTACCAACGGCCACAGGGTTTCCCAGAACATGAAGAAGCCCTCGCGCAGGCTGCGGCCCGTCCAGATGAGGGCGTCGGCGGCCAGGATCGGTGTCACGACCGTACGAGGCGGGCGATGGCCGCGGTGGCCTCGGCCAGCTTGGCGTCGGCCTCGGCACCCCCGGCTGCGACTGCCCGGCGAACGCAATGGTCCAAATGGCCGTCCAGCAGCTCCAGCGCCACCGCTTGAAGTGCCTTTGTCACCGCTGACACCTGCGTGAGGATGTCGATGCAGTAAGTGTCCTCGTCAACCAGTCGTTGCAAGCCCCGCACTTGTCCCTCGATGCGTCGGAGCCGCTTCAGCACCGCGTCCTTGTCGTCGGTGTATCCGCGCATTGTGGCTCTCCCGTCAGC
>JAUTXM010000284.1 GCA_030838025.1 Acidimicrobiaceae bacterium | reverse complement strand
TAGCGAATGAGTTCCGCCAAAATCCACGCTTGATCTGGGTCAGCGACGGAGCGGTTGACCCGTTGGATGACCGCCTCGGTATGAATTTGACTCCACGACAGGTGCTGCAACGACACCTTTTTCAGCTTCTTCTTGTCCACAAGTGTCGGGTGCTGCCCCGGGGCGGTAACGAGTTGATTCGAGATCGTCAGCAGAACGTCGAACTGCTGCTCCCGAGCCACGTCGAGGTACGCCTCGAGCTGCGCGGCCTGCAGATCATTCCGGCCGGTCTTGACCTCGACAAGCGCCGTCCAGGAGCGGCTACCGCGAGATACCCGAATCAGCCCATCAGGGCGGATCTCACGGTCTCCGAGCGGGAATGGCACCTCAATAAAAGTCGACACCGTCCCAGCCGGCGCCCCCAGCGGAGCGGTGATCGCCCGGCCGAACTCCCGTACCGATGACAGAACCGCCATCAGAGCAGACGCCCCGCGGCGTTCCTGCTCCTCGGCGCCGCTGATACCCGATACCGGAATGAGCCGGGCTGACTCCCATCCGTTCTCATCCATCATCCGGCCCTCTCTGTTGGGACACGAAGAGGCGTCGGGCCTACGAGCAGAACGACAAGAACCGGTCGTCATACCTGAAACGAGGCGTCCCTACAGACCTCACGGTACCGCACACAGCTCGGAGAACCTACCGCATCGCGATTTCGTCCCTATTTAGCCCGATCCTTCCCGGGGAACAGGCGGCTGACGTCAGTATCAATCCATGAGTTCGGCGGAAAATTGCCGTGCTATAGAAAACGTTCCGGCTGCGGCCGGTCCACCAGGCGGGGAAATCCTCACGTCCGAGCTAAAATTTTGGCAATACCCGACGGTCTGTCCGGCTTCATCGTCTCGATTCGCTTGCCGAACTCAGCTTCGAACTGGTGCCACCGGACATACAACGGCCGCATGTGGGTCCAGGCCACCTCGTCAACACAAGCCCTGTGTCGAGCTCTACGGCCATCCTACTTCGGCACCTACTTCGCGCTCGATCGGCCCGGTCATCAAGGCCCCGGGTCACGTGGAGCTCGCTCCCCTTGCGACTGCCCGGGGGCCCGGCAATCCCGGTCAAGTCGGGGGGATTGACCAGTACGGGCGATGAGAGCCGATACGCCTCCGTGGGCGATCGGAATTTCTCCGGCTAGTACCGACGAACCGCCACTGGCGGTCCCAGCCCTCAAGAGCGTCCTTCTGGGACGCTCTCGACCGTACTCGTGCAAACCGCATCGCGGGTTACCATCGATGGTAAGACCTTGTTTACCCGAAGAAATCAACCCCTGCCAAGCGTGAGTAATTTCGTCGCCGCCAAACATGGTTCCCCCCGCGGCGCCGAACACGCTAGGTACGAATATGAGCCGCGGCTATAAAGATTGGCCCGACGGGAGGGCCAATAGTTATTCGTGTCGGCTTACCTCTGAGAGCGTCTAGTACAGCCTTCGGCAGGTGAGAGTTGGCGATGCGGATCGGAGGTGCCCAGCGGCAAGGACACGTTGTCCTACTTCGGCACCAAGTTCGCGCTCGCCGGCACCTGCAGACACGGCTGTCCGGCGCTGGGAATAGCGGCAGAGCTCACAACGCTGAAACAGCGATGGGCCACGACGACGACGTGATTGCCGCGCAACTCGAAGCGGTGCCCGAGGTGCGCTGGACCGAGTTGCTTCGAGCGCGAAATGCGTTCGACGCCGAGGAGGAGCACGTCAACTGGCTCGCGCCTCCGGGCGGATTCGCCTATGTCACCTACTCGGCGCAGCTCACGACGTTCGTCGCGGCCCTGCAGGCGGTCGCCCCGGTCGTCCATTTCGACTGGTCGGAGTGGGGTGGGATCGCTCGCTACCCGGGCGGCCGCGGACTCAAAGCTGCACCGGTAGCGGAGGCGGTACGCATGTTCACCGCGATCGTGCGGGCCGAGCGGTTCAACGACAACATGATCGGCGCCTCAGCAGACGATGGCCTGCTCGTCTCGATCGACAACCGGCTCCGCCAGTGGCGAGACGAAGAACGGGGGGCTCGGTAGCGCAATTCCTTGGCGAGGCTCGGCCGGTGGCGATGCTCGGACGGTCCCCTCGGCTGCCACCCCGCGCTGGCCGCGCCGGGGTGGGCGGTCCCGATCAGCAAGTGCATCGAAGTGTGCGGCGCGGGACCATGCCCGCAAGCACGTCAGTATGAGCGTACGACCTTGGCGATCACCCATCGGCCGTCGCGCGTCCAGGTCAGGGTGCCGACCACGTCTCCGGCGGACGCGACCGACGCCAGTTGATGGGGGGTCGGGTCCGAGAGCGTGATTGACACGATGGCGCGGGGGCCGACCTCCCGGCCGGTACCGACGATGATGCCGTCATCGACTCCGTTGACGGCGAAGGCGCTGGGATCGGCCAGCACGCGGGCCGGGCCGCCGCCGACGGGCTGGCCCAACAACCCCAAGTCCCGATGAGTCTGGAACAGGATGCTCCGGCCGTCTCCGACCCAGGCCAACGCCTGAGTGTCTAGGTCGCCGAGGTCGACGAGGCCGGTGCCGTCGGCGGCATAGGTGAGAATCGAACCGGGGGTGGCGTCGTCGCTACTGGGAACGGCGTAGCGGTCGCCGGCCGGGGACCAGACGAAGTTGGAGGAGCCCACTACTGGGGGCCGGCTCGACACGGGCCCACCGGGGCACCAGATCTCGACGGTCCTGAAGACCCATCCCAAGCAGCCCGTGGCCGACCACGACGCCGACGATCCTGGCCCAAGCGTGGTGGCGGTGCCCGTGGCGGCGTCGATGACGAGCACATGGTTGGTGAACCCGGTGGCGTCGGTCCAATTGACACTGGCCGCGATGCGCCGCCCGTCGGGCGACCAGGACAGGCTGAGCCACCCGATCGGGTTGGCAAAGGCCAACAGGCGCCTCGAGGACCCGTCGGCGACGTCGACGATGTCGAGGCTGCCGGGGTCGACGGGATCGCCCCCGTAAAGGCCTGGGGCAAGATGGCCCACGACCAGGTGGCGGTCGTCGGGACTCCAGGCCACGGCGGCCGGCTCGTCGGCTGACACGCGACGCAGGCCGCTGCCATCTCGGGCCATCAACCACAGCCCCCTCCCGACTATGGCGTGGTCCCCGGTCGCCGCCACTGCGGCCGGTAAGAGCGCATCACGAGGTTTCGCTGTCGACGGGGCCGCCGCAACTCCGGGCGCCTTGGCGACCGGCGCGGTGCTGGCCAACGGGACGGGCGGCAGTGACGCAGGCGGCAGCGACCCAGGCGGCAGCGATCCAGGCGGCGCCGAACCCGCCACCGACCCCGCGACCACTGCTGCCGCCGGACGCAGCAGGTCTGGCGTCTTGCCGGCGCTCGACGCCGCCTGAGCGCCGCCGCCGACCGCGACGTGCGAGATCGGGTGGCCGGGAGTGACAGTTAACTGAGCGCCCAGGGCGATGAGCCCGGCGGCGGCCGCCACCGCGAACACCACCAGTGGCCTCAACCTCGTCTTCATGTTTTTCCGCCCCCATTCCGAGTGG
>JAUTXM010000255.1 GCA_030838025.1 Acidimicrobiaceae bacterium | reverse complement strand
CGGTGCCGTCGGTCTCGTGCGGCCACTCGACGTCGCCGGTGAACACCCGGGCGGGGATCTCCCAGTAGTCGCCGGTGAGATACTGGCCGCCGGGGGCGAACCAGACCTGCACCCCGTCCTCCACGGTGATCCAGCCGTCCGCCGCGGCGGGCGAGGTGGTGGACTCGGTGATCAGGAGGGCGCCGCCGTAGGCCCCGACGTCGCCGGCATGGTCCCAACGGCGCAGCCGCGGGTGCAGCCACGCCTCGCTCGAACCGTAGGTGGGAATGGTCGCCGGCGGCGTTGCCACGGGGATCTTGAGCGTCACGGAGAAGTCGTCCACCACGGCGTCTACGAGGGCCAGGATTCCCGGATGACCCGACCGTTCGATGCGGTCGTCGAGGACCTCGACCCACTGGCCCGGCTTGAGGCGCTGGTGATCGTCGCGGCCGACTCCCTCGACCGTGGCGCCGATGCCCGACAGTGTGCGGATCGGGAACACGATCGAGCCGTTGTCCCGGGACCACTTAAAGGTGGCAGGGTTGGCGCCGCCGGCCGTTCCTCCGGCGTGGACCTCGACGCGGTACAGCTGATTCTCGGCGCCGCGGTATCGGGCGTTCGGCGGGATGGCGCACAACTCGGTCGGCGCCTTGTCGAGGCGGGCCCGGGCCCGGAGCCGGCCCGTCCCGATGGCGGGCAGCGAGTCGGCATCGCGGCAGGCGGCTCCGGCGGCACCGGGCGCCGCGGCCAGCACCTTCACCGTCCACGTCACCTGGGCTCGCACGCAGGTGTCGGGGCCGCCCAGGGCCACCTCGCGCATGTGGTCGTCCTCGACAGGGGTGACCAGCTGCTCCCAGACCTCGAGGTAGGCGAGCGCCGATCCCCCGCCATGGAGGTCGCCGACGGCCGGCGAGCCGGCGAAGGGATACCCGAGCTGCTCGCTGTACAGGATCGTCTGTTCGTTTTCGACCATGATGCCGTGCACGTAGTAACGGCCCGGTCGAATGGCGAAGTCCCCTTTCGCCAGGGCGGCCTGCAGGACCTTCTGGCGCGGTCCGTCGCCGTCGACGGCGCCGAGCCGGCCCGCGGTGGCGGCGGTGACGAGCTCGAAGCCGCAGTTGTCCGCGGGGCCGGCGTGAGGACCGAGGATGTCGGCCGTCAGGGTTCGCAGGTAGTGCACGACGATGGCGGTCTGCTCGTTCCAATCGGCGTCGAGCTGGACCCGACCCTGTTGCATGAGCACGCGGCTGTAATGCCTCGTGGGTACATAGGTGTCGCGGGTGAAATCGCCCTTCATCTGGCTCTCCTGTGGTTGGGCGGCGGACGGTTGTGCGGCGGACGGTTGTGCGGCTCCCTAGTCGGCGAAGATGATCTGGGCCTGCATGCCGGCGGGCGTGTACTCGTCGAGGCGGGCCCGGAGGTTGGCGGTCCGCTGCGGTTGGAACAGATCGTGGAACGCCCCCATCTCGGCTTCGTCGTCGGCGCCGCCGGTCACCTCGGGGGCGCACCCCGGGCCCAACTGGGCGTACCCCGGTGTCCCGTAGCGCAGGCTGGTGAAGATTGGGGTCACGCGCTGCGCCTCCCGGGCCGCGGTGGCGACGGTTGCCGTGGCGGTCGCCAGATCGGGTTGGCAGTGATAGCGGCGAGGGGTGCGAATCGGCTGTGCGACGGAGCAGAAGCGCATGCAGCCGACCTGGCGGCGTCCCACCTTGACCGTACCGACGAAGATTGAGTTCTCGGCCAGAGTGATCGAATCGGTCTCGACCGTGCCGATCACCGTGCTGCGAACGATCGACAGGCGGGCGAAGGCGAGCGGAAGGTCGGGGGCGCCCACCGCTGACACGGCGGGGGCGGTGGCGTCGACGATGCTGTCAACCACCGAGATCTCGACTGGGTCGGTCAGCACCTCGTCGCCGACGACGGAGATGGAGCCGATGATGCTGTGGTCGACCAAGACCGCAGCCGTGCTGTTGATGAGCTCCAGGCTCGGCTCGGCGGGGCGTAGGGGATCGCAGTCGCAGTTGAGCGCCCACCCGGGGACCAGGGTCAAATGGCGGAGCCGCACATCGCACAGGTCGCCTTCGTGGCGCCACTCCTCGTCTCCTGGGTCGGGTCCGTTGATCTGCAACGGGCCGCCGGTGACGACCAGGCCGTCGAGGCTGAAGCGGCTGCCCGCCTTGCCCCAGACCCGCAAGGCCTCCGAGCGGTTGGTCCCGGTGTCGAGCAGCTCGATCACCGGCCGGGTCCGGTCGGCTCCCCGGATTTGCAGGTTCTCCCCCGCCTGCAGGTTCACCGTGAGGGACTCCCGGTAGACGGAGCTGTCGGCGATCTCGATCACCGCCGCTTGGAGTCGGGCGTGTTCCGCCTGCCAGGCCGCCTTGGCATCGGCATTGGCATTGGCATCGGCGGGTTCGGTGCCGAGCGCCTGCTGATCGTGGCGCCACTGGGCCAGGGCGGCGTTGACGGTCTCGAATATCTGCTCGCCTGGGTGGTCCTTGCTCACCTGGTAGATGGTGGCGTGCGCCGGAGCGGGGGACGAGTGGTGGTACTGCCCGCCTCCCATCTCGGTGCTGAACCCGTAGCGGTAGGTGACCCAGACGCCGTTTCTGGGGAACTGCCCGGCGGGGAACACGATGCGCCCTCGCTCGGGGTCGACACCGACCTGGCCGCGCCGGGCCCGGTAGCGCCAGTCCTTCAGGTCGGCGGGCACGATGACGGAACTGGGGACGGGCTGCGGCGAGTCTTTGGCCGGCCAGCCCGGTGCCCAGATCACGAGACTTCGGTCGACCCCGTAATACTCGTCCGAGGCCTGGGTGGTGAGGGGATGGTTGGTCAGGCGCTTCTCGAAGGCGGCGCGCCGGATGGGCACCGGCAGGTTGATCTCATCGGGGTGGGCCCCCGGATCGTCGTCGGCCACCGGATTGGTGAAAAGCGGGGTGTCATGGCCCAGAGGGCTGAAGGTGAAGCAGTGGGGCCCGACCTCGGGATCGAGGCAGTAGGCCGGCGTATGGGTGAGTGGGTAGGCTCGGATCCGCCAGACGAAAACCCCGACATCGGCAATGGTGCGCCGTCCGGCAGTGTGCGCCAGCCGGTCGAATGGCCCGCCCACACGATGGAGTGGGCCGGGGTGACGAAGGTCGGCGGTGCGGGCCCGTCGGGAGTGGACGTGGTTGACGTTCTGGGTCCAGCCCAGGCGGGTGTAGAACTCGACTGACCGGGCCGGCCAGCCCGACACGGAGACGGCCAGGTCGTCGAGCAGGGCCAGGGTTCCCTTACGCCGGCGGAATCCCAAGGTCTGGGCCACCTCGCGCCGGGGCGCCAGGATCCGGTTGTCGAGGCGCCCTTCGGGTGTGGTCGGATCGCCCGCGCTCCCGGCGGCGGCCACCGCTCGGTGGCCGATCAGATCGCCGATGTAGGGGACCACCCACTCCTGGCAGGTCTCGATGAACCAGTTCTCGTAGAGCGCCGCGATGTCGTCCTCGACCACGTTGACCTGCTCGTTGATCACTTCGAGGAGGCCCCGCAGGGGGTAGCCCTGCTGGGCATCGCGGAGGCGATGGAAGGCGGGCAGGAGTTCGTAGAGTCGGTCTAGCGAACCACTCACGGTGTCCACTCCTGCAAGATGAGTGTGGCCGGGATCTCCGGCGACAGGTAGGCGATTTGGGCGGGAAGGATTTCCTTCGCGGTACCGACGCGTGCCGGGCGCACGACGACGCGGTC
>JAUTXM010000254.1 GCA_030838025.1 Acidimicrobiaceae bacterium | reverse complement strand
GCAGTTCTCGGATTCCGTTGGTGGGCCAGTTGGTGGCGGCCGAGTTGGGTCGTCCCGTGGCTATTGATGTCCATCCCAAGCATGCCGTCGCGGAGGGCGCCGCCCTCGCCGCCGGACGCCTGCTCGGGGTCACTGATCCTTTGCCACCGGCGAAAGCCGAGCCACCGGTGGTTGTGACGACGGATCGGCGCACCTCGTCCAGTGGGTCGGATTCGTCCCCGACGGCAGCGCCGTCGAATAGGGCAGCGGGGGTGGTCGCGGGCGAACCGCCCGATTCTCCCTCGGCCTCGGCCTCGGCGCCAACCGGACTTGGAGGGCCGGCGACGATTCTCGACGCGGGCGGCGTAGCGGCGACGGGGGTTGGCGGGGCCGCGGGCGGCGCGGCAGCGACGGGGATCGGCGGCGCGGATGGCGGGCCAGATGCCAGCCGGACTGAAGACACGGGCCGCGAGGCGGCATTGGCAGCCGAGCTCGCGGCTTCGTCGGGGTCGTCGGCGCCGGCGTCTGTTGAGCCGTCGTCGGTGGGCGTGGCGTCTGGTCGGGTGGGCCGCGAGCCCGCGGCAGGTGCGCCGGTGACGGCAACGCCGACACCACTATCGGTGCCGCCGGTCCCCCCCGTGCCGCCAGGGTCGCCCGGGTCGCCGGCTGCCGATCGCCTACCGGACGCCCCGCCCCGGGGAGGATCACGGAAGACGCTGTTGCTGATCGGCGCCGTGGTCGCGGTGGTCGCGGTGGTGGCGCTGGTGGCCGCGCTCCTGCCGCGGAAGAAGCACAGTTCGTCGCCACCGCAGCACCCGCCCCAAGTGCCGACCTTCCAGGTGCAACAGAACGCCACCAGCATCGCCGCAGGGGGTGGCTCACTCTGGCTGGGCGGGTCCAGCAGCCCAACCGTCAGCCGCTTCGACCCGGTGTCGCACCAACTCACCCAAGTGATCCGGGCCGGCAACGACGACGGCGACACCTGGGTGGCCTTCGGTGCCGGTGCCGTCTGGGCGGTCAACGAGGGCGGGACCAATGCCTACCGCATCGACCCGAGCACCAACTCCGTAACCGCGACCTACGCCGTAGGGCGCAAACCCCGCGGGGTCATTTTCGCGGCCGGCGCCGTCTGGGTCGCCGCGTCGATGGACGGACTGATCACACGAATCGACCCCACCACGGGCGTGATCACCCAGGTTCACCTTCGCGGCGAGCCCAACCATCTGGCGTACTCGACCGACACCCTGTGGGTGACCGACCCGGCCAACAGCGACGTGGCCCGCATCGACACGGTCAAGAACGTGCCACTCGGCGACGTCAAGTCTGGCGGATGTCCCGACTTCTTGGCCGCCGACGATACGGCGGTGTGGGTGCAGGACGAGTGCAAAGTGTCGTCGATCTTCAAAGTGGATCCGACCAGCGGGAATGTCGTGGGAACCGCCGCCGTCGGTCGCGACGCAAAGGGCTTGGTGCTGGCAGGCGGGTCGCTCTACGTGTCCAACGCCACCGATGGGACCGTCTCGCAAGTCGACGTGGCCACGCTCAAGACCACCCGGGTGATCGTCGTCGGTAACGGGCCGGCCCCAATGGTCATCGACGGCGACGCGCTGTGGGTGATGAACACCTCCGACAGCACGCTGTCGCGAATCGCGCTCTGACCCTCGGCCGCGGGCGGCTTGGTCGTGAGGGCGCTCGCTAGAGTGCATGGGGATGGGGGGGCGTCAGTGCGGGTCGTTGGGGCTGATGGCATAGCGGGCGTAACCCACCGGGAATGGGGGACAGCGTGATCAGCGACTTCTATCTGGCCTTCGCACCGCTCAGCTTCACGGTTCTCGGTCTGTGGTTCATCGTGGTGCAAACCCGCCACGCCGAATGGTCGGTCAGCCGTGAGCACCGCTCCCGCGCTTCGATCGTGGCCTTGCAGTTCGCCCTCCCCGGGCTCATGAGCTTGCTGGCGGTCGTCAATCCGACCAGCAAGGCCATGTGGCGCACCTCGTTCACCGTCACGGCATTGGTGGGTGCCGCGGCGCTGCTCGCCTTGACCGTCGGCCACGGCCGGCGGGCGCCGCTGCTCACCGCTGGCCACGCGCTCTCGGTGCTGCTGTTTGCCGCCGTGGCCCTCTTCGCGTTGTGGCCCAGCCTGGTCGGCGACATGGGCATGAATGCCCAGCCGCTACAGGTGGAGGCGACGCTCCTGTCCCTGCTCATGTTCACCGGCGTCGCGGTGGCCTGGATGTTGCTGTTCGACACGACGCCGGTGACGACGCCCGATCGGGCTGCGGGCGTCCCCAGGTCCTGACCGCTCGCCGCGACGGACGCTGCGCTCGACCGTTGCCTCTCGGGACGTCTTCGGCGCTTCTGGGGCGTTCTCAACGCTTTGGGTCCGCTTATTGCGGTTCCACGACGATAAGCGGGCCCAAAGCGTTACGGGTGACCCAGTGCGCGGGATCCGACCCGACTTGGCGCCGATTGCGACATCAGCGAGGCTCGTGAGGGAGACTGCACGGATGGGTGATCGCAACGTCTTGGGTGGTGCGCTGGAGCCGTGCGGCACCGATCCTGTCACGGGTTTCTATCGGGACGGGTGCTGTACGACGGGGCCCGAGGATCGGGGCAGCCATACCATCTGTGCCGTTGTTACGGCGGAGTTCCTGGCGCACCAGCGGCGCATTGGCAACGACCTGAGCACGCCCCAGCCACAGCATGGCTTCCCGGGCCTGATGCCAGGTGACCGCTGGTGTGTGACGGCGGGGAACTGGCTGCGAGCCCACCGGGATGGGTTCGCTGCCCACGTCGTCCTGGCGTCGACCCACGAGCGAGCCCTTGCGATCGTGCCGTTGGCGATTCTGCAGGAACATAGCGTTGATGTGCCCGCCAGCCCGGCCGGCTTGGAGGGGTGAGCTTCGGGGACTTGGGCGGCCCGGGGCGCCGGGCCGATCAGCGCTCGGGCGGCTCCACTCTGTCAAGTTGGCGGAGGTCGAGCATCTGTTCGTGCAGCCACTTGGCGACGCTGTTCTCCCGCACGACTGCGGCGCAGGCCATCCGGCGGTCTCGTCGCTCGCTTCGTTCCATCGTGAGGGCGGCGAACAGAGCATCGGCCTGTTGCTGCACGTCGAAGGGATGAAGTGTGACTGCGAACGCGCCCAGTTCCTCGTACGCCCCGGTGTTCTCCGAAAGAGCGAGCACACCATCATTCTCGTTTACCAGGACAGCCTCCTTGGCGACCAGATTCATCCCGTCGAAGATCGCATTGACCATGAGGACGTCAAACAGCCTGTACGCTGCCACCGCCTGATCGAACCCCCCCTCCAGGTTGAGCTCGATCGGCTGCCAGTCGGGCGTGCCGTGCTTCAGGTTGACGTCGGCGACCACCCGACGGATGTCCTCGAGATAGTCCACGTATTCAGTCACGTCTTGGCGACTCGGTTGGATCAACGCCAGGAATGTGATGCGCCCCGCCAACTCGGGGTGGTCGTCCAGCAAGATGTCAAAGGCCCGGAATCCCCGCAGGATGTTCTTGCTGAGGTCGGCCCGGTCGACTCTCAGGATCAGGTGCTCCCGCCGGTTCGCGGTCAGGCGCTGTACGTGTTCGGCCACATTCCCGGTCTTGGCGGTTGACTCGATCTGGGTCGGGTCAACCGAGATCGGGTACCACCGGGCGACCACGCTGCGGTCGCCCAGGTCGACCCGCAGCGATTTGAGGTCCACGATCAGCCCGAGCTCGTGGCAGCCCAGGACGAAGTTACGGGCGTAGCGCTCCGAGTGGAACGCGACGACGTCGTTCCCGAGGAGGCCGTTGAATATCGCCTCGCGCATTTTGGGGGGCAGGATGCGCCATGCATCCGGATGCGGCCATGGAATATGCACGAAATGATGCAGCAGCACATCCGGGCATCGGGCCCGTACCCGCCCACCGACTAGATAGAAGTGGTAATCGTGCACCATCACCGTGGCGCGGCCACCTCGGGCCTCAACCTCTTCGGCCACCGCTGTGGCGAAACGGGCGTTGACCGGCACGTACCCGTTGTCGAACGCGTCGATCTCGCGGGTCGTGATGTCCGGCGTCCTGCTCAGATCCCACAGGTAATGCTGTATGAACCACAACAGCGGGTTGGCGATAATGGCGTAGAACTTGTGCTGGGCCTCGGGATCCAACTCCAGCATTCGTAGCTGAAGGCCAGATTGCCTCCCGTCGACGTCGAGGACGAAGGCGGCGCCGTCATGTTCTCGGCTCACGACGCCGTCCTCTTCTGTGAGCGCGGCGCAGATCCATACGGCATCTTCGAGGTGACCGGCTAAGCCCGACAAGGCGGTCACCAGGCCACCCTTGCCTCGCTCGGCGGTGCGATGGCCGTCGCCTGGTGTGTAGCTGACCGGGCCCCGGTTGGAGACGATGATCACTGGGCCTTGAGCGTCGCCACGCGGATCCGCCACGTGGCGGACATACCGTCTCGGCGAGTTGCCTCAAACGTCACGACCATCGCGGTCGCGTCCGATTTCCGTTTATGGGTTCCGGTCTTGCGGGTAGGTCTCGCGTCGTTGCCCGACCTCCCGGCTTCCGTGGCTCGCGGGTCGCAGTCTGGAAGCGGGCCGGATCGGCGCCGGGGCGTTGCTCGCGTTGGGTGCTCGGGGTGGATGTACAAGCATTGGCGGGGTGTCATTTACCCGCCGGAGCTTCCCCAGCGGCGGTGGTTCGAATACTACGCCACGATGTTCGATACCGTCGAGATCAACAACACGTTCTACCGCTTGCCGCCCGAGAGGACCGTCGAGGGGTGGGCGGTCCAGGCTCCCGCGGGGTTCATCTACGCCGTGAAGATGGGTTCCTTCGGTTCCCACCGGATGAAACTTCGAGACGCCGCCTCCTGGTTGCCCAATCACGTGGACCGCCTGGACCGGCTGGGCACGACTGCGGGCCCGACCTTGGTTCAGCTCCCGCCCCGATGGCGACGCAACGCCGAGCGCCTCGACGAGTTCCTCTCCCTCGCCACCCCTTCCAGGCGATGGGCCGTTGAACTACGGGAGCGGTCGTGGCTCCACGACGACGTGTACGAAGTGCTCCGCAAGCATGGCGCGGCCTTGTGCATTCATGACCTGTTGGCCGAACATCCATGGGAGTTGACGGCCGATTGGACCTATGTCCGGTTCCACGGACCCAATGCCACCACGAACGCCTACCAGGGTCGCTACGGCGAGGATGGTTTGTCCAAAATGGCCGCCCGCCTCTCGTCCTGGCTGGACGAGGGTAAGGATGTATACGCCTATTTCAACAACGACGACTCAGGCTTCGCCGTCCATGACGCCCGGTGGCTATCCGAACGGCTGACGCCCGGTTGGCCCCAGCTGACGGATCAGGGGCCGTAGCGAACGTTCGGCAATCGCCAATCCTCGCTGAGCCAGCGCGGGACCGCGTCGTTTAGAGCTGCCTCGAGGTGACCGCCGACCTCGTGGTCCACGACCCACCAGCTGACGACGGCGGCCTCGGCCGCGGCCGCGTCGGCGCCATCGGCCGCGGGGTCTGCGGTGTCAGCGGCGGCTGCCGGTGGGTCGATGTACACGCAGCCGAGGAGTTCACGCTCGTCGTGGTCAAAGATGGCGTAGTTGAACGAGCGACCAGTAGCCATCTCCTCTGCGTGCCAAGCCAACTCGGCCCAGTCCTGCTCGACAGTCATCGTTGCCGGTGGCCAACCCCACGCCTCGCCATAGGTTTCCCACAGGCGCTCACGCGAGCCCATCACCGCGGGATAGTCGAGGTCGAGGTCGCTTTCGGCGATTGGTCGCAGATGGTGACCGGTGGACAGATCGAGGCGGTCTGGATGCTTGAAGTCTGCCGGAAGCCAGCTCGCCACGCCGATGCCTCCTTGCGCTTGCCGACAACGCTTGCCGACAACGCTCGCCGGGAGGCTACTGGCGAGATGGCATGCCCGCGCCGAGCCCGGCAGAGGCGCAGACCCGTTGGATCGCATCGAACGGGTAGGGAGTCGCTCGACTCTCGCCGTGCAGCTTCCAGTAGAAGTCATTGATGACCACGGCAATTGGCGCATACCGCGTGATGATCTCCGCGACCGGCGTGGCGACTTCTCGCTCGGCAACCCTCTTCGGATCCTCGCCCTCCGCGCATCGCTGGATAAATCCGTCGCGGTCTCCGTGGGGAGCCAGCGCGCTACTTAGCCAGTTCACCAACTGTGTGACCGTGTAGCACGCGTCGTGTCTGTAATTGGTGGCGAAGAATTTGGATTCGGCGTCCGAAAGGTTGAACTGCGAGGAAGTGGCGAGTCCGAAGTCGGTGAAGTAGAGCTGCCGGCCGTCGGTGAGAATATTTCGAAAGTGCGCGTCGAAATGCAGAAGGCCGCGGCTGTTCATGAAGGCAACATCTGACCTCAGGTGTCCTTCGACCATCGCCAGCGCCGACTCAGTAGCCCCGCCACTGTCGACCCGTTGTAACGTCAGCCATTCATGGAGATTGGTCGGAAGATGTTCGAGAAAGAGCACGAGATTCGCGGCCGAGGTGGTTAGTGCCTCAAGCCGGTGACGGACCGCGGTGGATCCGTTCCAATAGGCCACCATAGCTTCAAGATCGACTTGCTCCTCGAGGCCGGCCAGTTGGTGCGTCGGCGTTTCGAGCACCCTCCAGTGGTACATCAGCGGGAAGCTCTCACATTTCTGATCGAGCACCCAGCTGGTCGTCATCGAGTGCGCCGCCAGTTCCCGCCAGGCCCCGAACCCGGCCGAGCCGACTCCATATTGGTAGAACATCGGGAGCTGAAATAGGTTGGCGGTCGACAGGTGATTCTCGGGGCGTCGTTCCAAGTCGGTAAGCGGCACCTGCTTCACGAAGACGGGCGTGCCTTCGACGGCCAGCAACGTGGACGTGCCCCCGATACCCGAACCGAGCAACGGAGCTTCAGCAAGGCGCTGGATCAGATACTGATCGCTGAGCACTGCGAACGACTTGGCGATCGTGGCGTACCGCGCCAGTCGTTGGGAGTGAGACGTCCCGGTTGGGTCAGGCGCTTCCCTCACAACAGCACCGCGGTGATCCTACCCCGAGACGGGCGGCCGTTCGGCTGGGTCCGACCGGGTCCTTTGTTGCCACAAACCGATGATATATGTACATCCAGTGACAACAATGGTTGGAGCTCACCCCCTGCCGGTCGAGTACGGCCGGATCGCGACCCGTTGGTCCTCGTGTCAGGGCACTGAAAGGGCCGAACGACCCTATTGGAACCCATCGTCCGGTCCTGCCCGGGGTGGAACGGGCAGAGGAAGATGGATCCCATGACGACGACGCTTGACGTTCCCAAGATTGGCGAATCCGCCCCCACGACCGACATTGAGGGCACGCAGACCGAGGAGCTTCGAGTTCTGGAACGTTCGCTCGAGCACAGGTCGATTCGACGTGACAACTGGACCGTCATGATGTTCGGTGTCGCCATCGTGGCCTTGTTCTTCAGCATCGCGGCCATCGGCTTCGGGGTGCGGGCCATCGACGAAGCCAAGGGCCGGCCGCAGGCAGTTCCCTCAGCCGGAGCCCCGGCTGGGGTCCCCGCCGTCGTTCCGGCCCCGGCGCCTGCTGCGCTCACGTCCGTGACCCTGAGCGACATGAAGGTCACACCATCGTCTGTCAGCGTCCCGGCGGGCAAGTACACCGTCACAATCAACAACGCCGGGATGATGACGCACGAGTTGCTCGTGTTCCACACCGACATTGCCCCCGCGGACCTCCCCATTGGCCCCGACGGCAAGGTGAACGAAGATGCGCCAGGCTTCAAGATCAGCGATGGCGATGACCTCGACCCAGGCGCCAGCCAGTCTCGGGTCATCGACCTGAGCCAGCCGGGAACGTACCTCTTCGTGTGCAACCTGCCCGGACATTTCGCAGCCGGCATGCACAGCACCGTCACCGTCAAGTAGGGCGTCGCCAAAGGCGGACCGGCCGTCCCGCGGTCCCGTCTAAAGGTCAAATTGCTCTGGATCTCAGCGGTGGACACCGCATCAGGTGGTCAATCGAGCCTGGTACCGCCTGGGATGGTCGGCGCCCCCGGCCAATGCTGGTACAAACGTGTCTGGCGAGACAACGGGTGTCTCTCGTCGAGACGAGGAGGCCACAGGCATGGGCCGATCACCGGCAAGGGGACGCACATCGGCTCGGATCGCGGGGTTACTGGCCGCCGCCTTATTGGCGCCCGGACTCTGGACAGCGGCCGCGTCGGCCGCGTCGGCCCCATCCGCCGCGTCGGCTGGGTCGCTGATCACCGCAACGGCCTTATCCGCCCCGCAGGGCGGCACGATCACGATTTCGGGGAACGTGTCGGTGAGCACCGTCTGTCCCTCCGGCGCGGCCGTGCAGCTCACTTCGGCGCCCGCGCAGCCCGGAACGAACCTTTTCACCAACGGGTTGGGACCGATGGTCCCTCGCGACGCCAGCGGCAACTTCCGGGCCACCTTCATGATCCCGGCGTCGACACCCGTCGGTTCGTACACCATCGGCCTTCGCTGCGGCGACACCACGATCGCCACCACCCAGACGCTGAACGTGACGGCCGGGCCCCACTCCACCCCGAGCATCACCGCGTCTCCGGCCTCAGCCCATCCGGGTGACGGACTCACCATCGCCGGCCTCGTACCAACGACTGGAAACATCTTCTGTCCTGCGACCGATGCCACGCGGCTCACCTCGACGGCGCCGCTGTTTCCGCCAGACGGCCTAGGTCCGCAGGTTCCTCGCGACGCCACCGGGAACTTCCACGTCACCTTCACGATTCCCGCTACCACGCCCCCTGGGAAGTACACCATCGGTGTGCGCTGCGGCGGCGGCAATGTCAGCGTCACAGCCACGATTCAGGTGACGGCGACCGCGCCGACCACGACCACGACCACGACCACAACTGTTGCCGAGTCGACCACGACAACGTCGACGACGTCCGTCTCCTCGGCCCCCACCACAGCCGTCGCTCCGACGACGGCCACGCCTGCCACCACCAACGCGCCTGGCCCCTCAACAACGAGCAAGAAGAGCAAGGGGAGCGCTCACACTCTTCGGTGGGTTGCTCTTGGCGCGCTTGGCCTGATCGTCATTGCGGGGGCCGCCGTGGCGCTCGGACACCGCGGAAGAACTCCGCCGCCGCTCGCCTGACCGCCCAGCCCCTCCCGAGGCCCGATCGCAAGCGACCGCAAGCCACCGCGAGCGACCGCAAGCGACCGCGAGCGACCGCGAGCCCGGAACAAGCCTCCGAAAGGATCGTTCCAGGCCCGGGTACGCCCGCGAAACGCGCTCGCTTACTGGCTTGGGATGATCCCGAGCATCTGCAACAAGCGGAGCTGGTCGAAGTTGAACCACTCCTCGGCGATCTTGCCGTTCTCGAACCGGCTGATCACCACACCTGCCCAGTCGGCGTACTTGTCCGTCGCGGGGTTGCCGAACCAGGTGTTCGAGTTGGTACCACGCAGCGTCCACCGCGACGCGATCATGTCCCCGCTTCCGAAGGAGTCGTCCAGGGTCATGGTCAGATCCGGAAAGCCGCCGCGCGTGGCGGCGACGAACTGCTTCACGCCCTCCGGCCCGGGCGGCAGAGCCACCGGGTCATTGTGGTGGGAGTGGTAGTCGGGCGCGAAGATCTCGTCGACCACCGCAAGGTTGCCGGCGTTGAAGACCTCGTCGACATAGCGTCGGAAGGTGGCCAGGTTGTCGGCTTCGGACATGTCAGCCTCCCTGTCCCTGGGTGAGCTGCTGATAGATCCCCAAGAAATCCTCCTGCATCCATTCCTCGGCGATCTTGCCGTCAGCGATCCGGAATATTCCTGTCCCGGGGACGACCACGGTCCTCCCCGTTGGGGGAATTCCCATGAAGTCACCCTGATGCGTGGCGGTCCAAGAGGTCTGGGCTGCCACCTTGTCGTCGGTCGCGAAGTCCACCTCGATGGTGATGTGCTGGTCGGGAAACGACGGCTTGATGAAGTACATGTACATCTGCTTGAAGCCCTCGCGACCCCGCACCGGCTCCGCCATCCCGGTGAAGTACCCGGCGTAGTCATCCGCCAGGCACTCAACCGCGACGTCGATGTCACCTGAGTTGACGGCATCGGCCCAACGATGGACGAGGGCCTGATTCTCCTCTGCGGTCACCTGTCCCGGGCCTTTACGGAAAGCCCCAGGGGCCGTACATGAATTTCTGATACTGGAAGACCTTGTCGGCGTCCACGATGATGCTCCCCTCGGGGAAGCTGACCCCCGTGAGCAGGTAGGACGTGATCACCGCGGTGCCGGTATCGGGATCCCGCTTCATCTCCCACGCGAAGTTGGCATGGTTCTCGGCATGGATGCTCTTCGGCAGCGGCGGCGACCAAACCTTGGCCGTCAGGTGGATGGTAAAGGTGACCTTGGCGGTGTCACCGTCAACGTCGATCTTGATGTCGTACACCTCGTGCACCCGGTCGAACAGGTTGCCCGTGAGGCAGCGGTAGAACTCCTCGAAGCCGGCCTTGCCGTCGAACTGGCAAGTCGGCGTCCACACCATGTGCATGGACTCGTCGATGTACGGCAGGAACCACACCAGCGGCGCGCTGTTGTCCGCCTTTGAGTAGAACTCGAAAATAAACTTCTCAATCTCGGCTGCGTCCAGTGACACGATTGCCTCCTCTTGTCGAACCCGGTTGTAGGTCATCTTGGATGATCGGTAGGTGATCTGCTTGGCCGCTGCCCGCCGGTTGGACCGTGTCAGGCGACGGATCCGTCGGGGTACTGCGTCATGCCGGCGAAGTGAATGGCGATCTTCCCATCCCGTAGTACCCAGCTGTCGGCGAAGCGCATTTTTGCGTCCCCGTCGGAAGTCGTCATCGTGATGTCTTCGACGATCATGAGTGTCTGCGGGTCCTCGGTTTCGGCCCAGAACGCGATGTCCGTTTCGAGGCCGTCGATTCCGAGGATGCCCTGCATGTGGTCCCGCAACTCGTCCCGACCCCGGTAATACAGCGGCTTCTTGGTAAAGCTGCTGATCAACAGGGCATCATCGGTGTACTGGTCGAGGAGGGGCTCGATGTCCTTGTCCAGGATGTGCTGGATGTGCTCCCGGTACATGCGGCCCAGGGGGGAATCGGGGATGTTTTTCATGAGCTGACCTTCCTCGAGCGATCGGTTGCCCGGGACAACGCCCGGGGGATGAGGACCTCGGCCAGGTGGGCTCGATAGTCCGCGGGCGCCGCCAGGTCAGTGGGAAAACTGAGCCCTTCCTCGCCAAGTTGTGCGGCCGCGGCTGCGAAGGTTTCGTCGGTCGCCGCCTGGCCCGCCAGCGCCGCCTCGACTTTCGGAAGTCGAACCGCGGCCGCCGTCGCTCCAGCTACGACCACCCGGGCGGAGTCGATCGTTCCTTCGGCGGTGAGCGAGACAGACGCCGCCACACCGCAGATGGCGTAGCTGCTTCCTGGGTTCCGCACCTTCTCGTAGGCGCTGCCGGCGCCCGAGGCGCTTGTTGGCAGGTCGACCGAAGTGATCACGTCGGCCGGCCCGAGGGCCGTGACGAAGCCACCGACCAGCTCGCCGGCGGCGACGGTCCGTCCCCCCTCGGCGCCGAAGACACCAACCGAAGCGTCAAGGGCCACGGCCACCGCCGGTAGGTCCACACCTTGGTGAGCGTGCGCCAGGGCCCCGCCGATGGTCGCCCGATTACGGACCTGGGGGTCCCCGAAGGCGGCGAGACAGTCGGTGAGCGCGGTTTCACTTCCACCGATCAGCTGGCTGGTCGCCAACTCGTCCAGCGTGACCATGGCGCCGATCCGGGCGCCCGCATCCTGGGGGACGATGTCGCCCAGGTCAGGCACATTGCGCAGGTCGACGAGAAGCCCGGCGGTCATCTCGCGGGTTGTGAGGTCGGGCACCACGCCCTGCCCGCCGGCGAGTACATGGGCGTTGGCCCCGTTGGCCAACTGGCTCACGGTGTCGGCCAGGCTGTCGGGCGCCGCGTAGTCGAACTTGGAGGGAATCACGATGCCGCTCCCGCCGGCTCGCTCGCTGCACCCGCCGCAGCCGACGCAGCCCCCGCACCCGCCGAAGCCGCCCCAGAGGACATGGCCCGCCAGATCGTGTGCGGCTGCAGCGGCATGTCCAGGCTGGTGACCCCGAGGTCGGACAACGCGTCGCAGACGGCATTCACCACCGCTGGCGCGACGGGCGGGTTGCTGACGTCACCCGCCCCCTTGGCGCCCAGCGGATTGTTCGGCGTCGGCGTCACCGTGCGCAGGAGCTCGAAACTCGGCAGCTCCGACGCCCGGACGATGGGGTAGGTCGAGTAGCTGTCGGTCAGCAAGGCACCCGTCTCGTCGTACCGGACCGCCTCATACAGCGCCTGGCCCACCCCGAGGGCGATATTGCCGTGACTCTGAGCATCCACGACCTTGGGGTTGACCACATTCCCAAAATCGTTGACCGCCACATACCGGACCAACTCCACATGTCCGGTCTGCTCGTCGACCTCGACGATCGCCACATGCGTGCCATAGGGATAGTTGAACTCCGGCGGGTCGAAGAAACCCTTCGCCTCCAACCCCGGTGTCATGCCCTCCGCCAGGTCCCAGCCCAGCCACAGCGTGAAGGCGATCTGCTGGAGCGTCATCACCGCCTGGTCGGGGGCAAAACGGGCGAACACCTTGGCCGGGCCGTACTCGACCGCGTCTACGGGGCAGTGGAACAGGTGGGCGGCATGCTGGCGGGCCTTCTCCTTGATGAGCTGGCAGGCGTTGTACACCGCAACGCCTTCGACGCTGAGCGACCGGCTGCCATAGCTCGCCTGGCTGTAATACAAGGCGCCGTTGGTGTCGGAGTGTTTCACCGTCACCGCCTCCAGCGGAACCCCGAGCTCCTGGGCGACGATCTGGGAGAACGTCGTGACCTGTGACTGGCCGTGCGGTTGCGCGCCGGTGGTCACCGACACCTCACCGCTGGGCTCGACGCCGATGTAGGCGCTACCCCACGTCCCGCTCACCAGCCCCTTGGAGCCCATGATGGCCGACGGCCCGACGCCGGCCGCGGCCACGTACGACCCGATGCCGACACCGAGGCGCTTCCCCCGGGCCCGCGAGTCCGCCCGCCGGGCGTCGAGATCGTCGTAACCGACCGTCTCCAGCGCCTTGTCGAGGGCGCCCGGGTAGTCACCTGAGTCGTACATCCACCCCAGGTGGTTGTCGTAGGGGAACTGGCCAGGCTTCACCATGTTGATCCGGCGGACCTCGGCCGGATCCATGCCGATCTCGCCTGCGTACCGGTCGATCATGCGCTCGATGAGGTAGATGGCCTCGGCCCGACCCGATCCCCGGACGGGGCCCGTCGGGCTGGTGTTGGTGAACACCAAGTTGGCTTCGTAGTACGGATTGGCGATGTCGTAGGCCCCGGTCACGCTCTGGCCGATCAGCGTCCGGGGGCTGCCCGGAGCGTTGATGACGGGGTAGGCGCCGAGGTTGTTGTATCCCCGGACCGACAGGGCGCTGATCTTCCCGTCCCGGCTGCCCGCCAGCGTGGCATGGGCCACGTGGTCGCGTCCGTGGGGCGTGGAGCGGGGGTAGCTCGAGCGGGTGTCCAACCACTTGACCGGCCGGCCCACCGCCTTGGAGAGCCACAACATGAGTGGTCCGTCGGCGAACAGGTAGCCCTTGGCGCCCAAGCTGCTCCCGATGGCGGGCGCCACGACCCGGACCTTGTTGTAGGGGACGCCGAGCACGTAGAGCGCGATCAGCAGACGGATCGGGTTGACCGGCTGCACGTTGGTCCACAGCGTGTAGTCGCCGGTATCGGCGTCGTACGCACCGATCGCCCCCCGGGCCTCCACCGTGTTGGCCATGATCCGCTGGTTGCGGATCGTCTCCTCCACTACGACCTCGGCCTCGGCAATCGCGGCGTCGGCGGCTGCCTTGTCACCGAGCGGCGCCGTCATGCACAAGTTGTTGGGTACCGAGTCGTGTAGCTGCGGGGCGCTTCGCTTCAACGCCTCCTCGGCGTCGACTACCGCGGGCAGCACCTCGTAATCGACCTTGATCGCCTGCAAGGCGTCGTTGGCCTGCTGGACGGTCTCGGCCACGACGACCGCGACCTGGTCGCCGACGAAACGCACCCGGTCGCTGGCGAGCAGCGACTGGCCCCCAGGAACCATCCCTGAAGGGTGGGGCGGCCAATGGCTCTCCACGTCGGTTGGTACCCAGATCACGGGCAGAGGCATGACAAAACCCAAGTCGGCCGCCGTGAACACGCCGATCACCCCCGGCATGGCCGCCGCGGCAGCCTTGTCGATGCCGTTGATCTGGGCGTGGCCATGGGGGCTTCGCAGGATGGCGGCATGCACCATCCCGGGCAAGGAGACATCGCCGATGTAGTCGGTCTCGCCCCGGAGCATCGACGGGGCTTCGGTTGGGCGCACACTGGCGCCAACCATGTCGCCCGACACCACTTCGGGCTCGATCTTCCACGAGTCGCTCTGCTTGCGTTTGCGCGCCGCTGACTCAACCGCCGCCACCACGTTGTGGTAGCCGGTGACCCGCTCCAAGTTGCCGTCGAGCCACCTGCGGATCTCGGCTTCGGTGGGGTCGGGATTGCGCGAAAGGAGGTCGGTCACCGACATCACGAGACCCGGTGCCGTGAACCCGTCTTGGACCGCGTGCTCCTCCCACATGGCGTCCTGCACGGCCGTCAGCGAGCCCGCCTCGCCCAGTCCCTCGATGGTCGTCACCGTGACCCCGTCGGCCTGGGCGGCGAGCACCATGCAGCTCTTGACCGCCTTGCCGTTGAGCAAGACGGTGCAGGCACCACACTCGCCGGTCTCGCAACCGACCTTGGTCCCGGTGCGCCCGAACTCCTCCCGGATCAAATCGACCAGGAGGGTTCGGGGTTCGACGTCGAAGTGAAGCTCGGCGCCATTGAGTGTCAGGGTGCGATCCACCCTAAGACCTACCGGACGCCGGTGATGTGGTGGGAGATCTTTCCGTCCCGCATGATGAATGCGTCCCAGACCTTCCGCTCACCGGCATTCGTCGTGTCGAGGATCGCCTCCAGCATGATGGCGTCGTCGATGGTGTTGAACTTGTCGGTAGACCGGACGGTGAAGGGGCCGACCATTTGGAGGTATTGCGAGAAAGCGGCCTTCAGGGCGTCGTGTCCCTTCACCGAAAACTCGCCGGCCAGCAGGACGGCATCGTCGGTGTAGTCGTTCTCGACCAAACCCTCAACGTCGTTGTCCAAGAACCACTGGACATGCTTGATATAGAACTTCCACTGCGGCGATTCCTGATCGATATTGCTCATGGAAACCTGTCTCCTTCTAGTCGGCGAGAACTGCGGCCAGCTTGTACCCGAAGGCGGACGACGACTCGACCGACAGGCCCGTGACGAACGGATGGTCGTAGATGACGCCGGGCGCCTCGCGGGTCGTGTGGGGGTCGGAGACGACCGTTCCCTCGGGCCCAACCGCGTCTTCCACGATGACGGCAAGGGGATACACGAAACCCGGTGTCATGATGTCGGTGCCGGGGTTGTCCGGGGTGGTGCCGACCAGCGGGTAGGGGAGGTCCCCGGTGAAATCCCACTCCCGTGGGTGGGCGACGACGGTCTTGCCCCAGAGCACGCTCTTGCCGTGGTTGTCGGGGACCCGGGCCCAGACGAGGGCACCGATGGCGTAGCACATGGCACCGATGATCTTGTCGTCGGTGAACGCCTTCTCGGCCAGCCGGTGCACCGCCGGGTTGCCGGTGATATCAAGGGGAGCACCTGGACCACCGACGAGCACCAGGACGTCGTAGTCATCCATATTGGCGTCGGCGATTTTGATGGGGTGGTCCCATTCGCCGGACTCGTATATTTCCTTGACTCGGGCGACGACCTCGGGGGTATTGACCTTGGCGCCCTGCTGCGGATCGACGAAATCCGCGTCTTCGCTGAACAGCAGCGGCAGTGGTGTTTTGCCCATTCTGGTAGCGAGTGTCAGCTCATGGCCGGCTTTGGTCAGCGCGTCCCAGGGTCCCTGGAGCTCCTCAGCCCACAGGCCGTAGTTGGAAGCCAGAATCAAGACCTTCTTGCTCATACGTTTCCCCTCTTCATTCATGTGATTTTGGCGTTGCCGGACTGGTCGCAGCACGACATTGCGCTCCGAGGTTGATGGGCTGCTGCCCGCCGGCCGCGCCGACCTTGCCCCCCGCGGAGTGTAGCGATCCGAGCACTCAGCATCCGCGCCCGATGCGACTCTGTCAAGGGGTTCGAGCCAAACGAAGCGAAACGAATGCAAACGAGGGCATTTGTGCGGTTTGCAGCATGTGCGGCGGCAATGTGCGGCGGCGTGCTCGACCGCAGGCGGACGGCCCGAATCGAACCAGCAGCACTAAGGTGACCGATGGTTTCGACGTCGATACGGGGGCAAGAAATGGACGCAACAGGACAACGGCCGCCCAACCGGATGAAGCGGGACTTGGCCGCCGGAAAGGTGAGCCTCGGCGCCACGATCACCATCGCCAGCCCGGCGATCACCGAGATGTTGTCCCGGGTGGGCCTCGACTGGCTCTGGATCGACACCGAGCACACGGCGATCACCCTTGCCGACGCGGTCGCCATGCTCCAGGCCACCAACGGCTCGAACGCGAGCACCGTCATCCGAGTGCCGTGGAACGACAAGACGCTGATCAAGCGGGCGCTCGACATCGGTCCCGACGCAATCCTCGTCCCGCTGATCAACACCGCGGCCGAGGCCGAGGCGGCGGTCCAAGCGATGAAGTATCCGCCGGCAGGCGAGCGCGGTGCCGGGCTCGGGAGAGCACAGGCCTACGGCATCAGCATGGGCCAGTACCTGCAGACCGCCAACGACGAAGTGACGTTCATCGCCCAGATCGAGCATGTGACGGCCATCGACAACATCGACGAGATCGTCGCCGTCGAGGGCCTCGACGGAGCGTTCGTCGGTGCCCTCGACTTGTCCGGCAGCATGGGCAAGCTGGGGCAGACCGATGACCCCGAGGTCGAGGAGGCCGTGCAGAAGGTGCTGGCTTCGTGCCAGGCCGCGGGTGTTCCGTGCGGCATCGTCGCCCTCGGGGCCGAGGCCGCCAACCGTCGGATCGAACAGGGCTTCACGTTCCTCATCGTGGCGATCGACGTGCTGCTGATCCACGGTGGCGCGGCAGCGGCATTGAGCCAGATCAACCGACCCAGCTAGCGCCAACCGACCCAGCTAGCGTCAACCGACCCAGCTAGCGCCAACCGACCCAGCT
>JAUTXM010000195.1 GCA_030838025.1 Acidimicrobiaceae bacterium | reverse complement strand
CCGGGTGCCCCGTCGCCAGTGTGGCCGTCAGCTGTTCCGGCGTCTCGTTCAGCTGGGTGGCGAGAGCGGGCAGCATCTGGCCCTGCAACTGGGCCGTCATCTTCTCCATCGTCGACTGCCACCCTTTCACCGCGTCCGCTGTCGGCCGGGTAATCAACGGCCGCAAGTCGTCCACCAGCGCCGCCGACTGTGACGTCTTGTGCGGGAACGACACGGCCAGCGGACCGAGGGCGAGTGCCAGGCCCGCGACGCCAACCGCGACGACGGGCCACGTGCGCCCCGACCGCAAGGCCACAAGACCAAGGCCGATCAGCGCCAGACCGAGCAGCACCATGAGCCACGGGCCGACCGTGAAGGGCAGCCATGAAGTGGGCGTGGTGTCGGCGGCATGGAACTCGGCCTGGTCCTTCTCGAACAGCGTCAGCACGCCGTCGACCTTGGTGGCGATCCCCGGGAACTGGCGGAATCCCTCGGCCACGTCGGGGTAGTCGGTCCCGATGGTGGCGTTGAGCTGGTCCGGTGTCTGGCCGAGGCGCGGCGCCAGGGCGGGCAACGCCCCATTGATCAGCTCCGTGCCGGCCGCACGGCCCGTGTCGAAGTCCTGGCGGAGCTTGTCCAACGACGCCGTCGTCATGGCGGGGCGTATCCGATCGGTCAGCCGCTGGGCGGCGCTGGTGCGGTCGAAGAGCCTCGTGGCCACCGGTGCGATCACCAAGATGGCCCCCACTATCACCGCCACAGCACTGCAGATCCGGCGCATGACCCGTCCCCCTTACGTAGCCCCTTTGTGCCACATTCGGCCAGGGGGGCCGCCTTGGATCACCGTGGATCGCGGTGGATCACGTCGGGTAACTGGGGCGGCGCAGCCGCGCCGGGGCGTCACGCAGCTGCGCCGGGCGTCACGACTTGTCGGGCGTCGTCTCCTCGGGGCTGCACCCGTTGCCGCCGCCGATCAGAAGCGACGTGATCTTCACCCGTCCCGGCCGCGCCACGGTCAACTGCGTCCACCCGTCCTCCGATGGCGTGATGCAGGCGTGGCCGACCGTGGCCGTCCAGAACCGGGTGTACCGGACACGCACCATCATTGGACCAGCCTGGGCGACCTGGAGGTCGAAACTGTTGGGGCCCATGGCGACCAGCTGCGCTGGCCCGCTGACCAGGCCCGGAGAGCCGACGACGCGCCACACCTGCCAGTTGGCGTCACGCCACGCGGGCTCGAGATACGAAAGCCCGTTCTTCAACAGGCCGCTCTCGAGCTGACTGGAATAGTCGAGCTTCAAGTTGGGCAGCGCCACCCAGCTGACTCCGTTGCCGACGAGCCACGACTGGTAGCTGTCGCTCGTCAGCTGGGTGGGGACGTAGAAGATCTTGTTCTGGGCGATGTCGGACTGGCGCTCCCAACCCCGGGCCAGCTGGAGTTCGGCCGCCGCCCACAGGGACTCCCAGTGGTCCTGGGTGGGCGGAATCTCGACTCGCGCCAGTTGGGCTCCTTGGCTCTGCAGGTAGCTCACCAGCGGCGCGAAGAACATCTGGTCCTTGGACGGATCGGGGCCGTCCTTCACCACGCTGCCAACCGCCGGGATCCATTGCCACAGCAGCAGCGGGACCGCGACCGCGGCCAGCAACAACCGGCGGCGGGGCCAGAGGACCGTGGCCGCGATGGGGCCACCGATGGCCGTGCCCAGCCGGCCCAGGTTGGCCCCCATGGGTTGGGGCACGACGAACAGCGTCAAGCCGGCCAATCCATACAGCGCCGCGCCGAGGCGCAACGTCCGCTCGCTGGCCGGCAGCAACCACAGGCCGAGCGCGCTCACGACCAGCACCCCGAACAGCGTCGTGGCGGCGAAGGGCATCCGCCCGCTCTGGGGGAACAACAATCCGAGCGCCGCGACCGGCGTGGCGGTCAGCACCGCCAGACCGATGACGGCGCGGCGGCTCGGGCCGACGGTCGTCAACGCCCATGCCGCCAGCGCCAGGAGGAGCAAGGCGGCGGCAACGGGGCTGGCCAGGGGGCACAGCGCACCGAGCACCCCGGCCCAGAACCGTCGCCGGGCGGCGAAGGCCAGCACGGCCAGCAGGGCGAGGGTGGCGCCGAGGACGAACGCCAGCTGGCCGATGGCGACCGGCGCCGCCAGCCCGATGGCGAACCACACCGCCCCCACCCAGCTCTGGCGCCCGAAATGGGCGCCCAGCAGGCGGGCGAATGCCCACGCGGAGACCGAAGTGCACAACGCCACCAGACCGCCAATACCGAGGGCGACGGCGAGGGGTGCCAGAAGGACGCTGTAGCTCAAGGTGTAGTGGCCCCCAAACCACTGGCTGTCCCACGGCGTAAAGCCGGCGGCGCGGAACAAGCCGATGCGGTGGAGGGCGGCCGGAAAGTCGGCCCCGTGCCAGCCGCTCGCCCAGGTGACCACGGCCAGGATCCCGCCAACGGCGGCGGCGGCAAGCGGAACCTGGTCGGCACCCCGGACCCAGCGCAGCAGAGCCTGGCTCGAGTTGTCGCTCATCGTGACGTTCCTCAGACTAGTTCCCACCTACCTATTGCAGCGCTGCGAATCCCGGCCGGTAATGGAAAGCTGTTTCCATGCCCGATGCGACGATTGAGAAGGTGCTCACTTCCGTCCCCCGGCAGCTGTTCATCGGGGGCGTGTGGCGTCCGGCTACCGACGGCCGCACGCTAGCGGTCGAGGACCCGGCGACCGGCGCGGTCATCGCCGAGGTGGCCGACGCCAACGCCGATGACGCCCGGGACGCACTCGACGCCGCGGTCGCCGCTCAGCCGGCGTGGGCCGCCACACCCCCGAGGGATCGAGGCGAAATCCTGCGCCGGGCCTACCAGCTGCTGACCGAGCGCACCACGGATCTCGCCTTGCTCATGACCCTCGAAATGGGCAAGCCGGTCGCCGAGTCGGCGGCCGAGATCACCTATGCCGCCGAGTTCTTCCGTTGGTTCGCGGAAGAGGCGGTGCGGATCGAAGGCGGGTTCTCGATGAATCCTGCGGGAAAAGGGCGGCTGGTGGTGCTGCGCCAGCCGGTTGGGCCGTGCCTGCTCATCACGCCGTGGAATTTCCCCATGGCCATGGGGACCCGGAAAATAGGTCCGGCGGTCGCCGCCGGTTGCACCATGGTCCTCAAGCCCGCGCATCAGACGCCCCTGTCGTCACTCGCGCTGGCCGAACTGCTCACCGAAGCGGGCTTGCCGCCCGGGGTGCTCAACGTCGTGACCACCTCCGACGCCGGCGAGACGACGGCCCCATTGTTGGCTGACCCCCGGCTGCGCAAGCTTTCGTTCACCGGCTCCACCGCGGTGGGCCAGCGCCTGGCCGCCATGGCGGCCGACCAGTTGCTCCGTATCTCCATGGAGCTTGGGGGCAATGCCCCGTTCCTGGTCTTCGGTGACGCGGATGTCGAGGCGGCCGTTTCGGGCGCCGTGATCGCCAAGCTGCGCAACGGTGGTGAGGCCTGCACCGCGGCCAACCGGTTCTACGTCCACACCTCGGTGGCGCAAGAGTTCACCGATCGGCTGGTCGCCCGCTTCGCCGACATGCCCGTGGGTCCCGGCACCGACGCGACGAGCAAGGTCGGGCCACTCATCGACCGCCGCCAGTTGCAGAAAGTGTCCGAGCTGGTCGACGACGCCGTCGAGAAGGGCGCCCGATGCCTGATCGGCGGCCGGCCCCTCGGTGGCCCCGGCTACTTCTACCCGCCGACCGTCTTGGTCGACACGCCGCCCGATGCCCGCCTCCTGCGGGAGGAGATCTTCGGCCCGGTAGCACCCGTCGTCACGTTCGAAGATGACGCCGACGCCGTGGACCAAGCCAACGACACCGAGTTCGGGCTCGTGTCCTACCTCTTCACCAGCAGCCTCGACCGGGCCCTCCGGGTCTCAGAAGCGCTGGAGACGGGGATGGTGGGCCTCAACCAGGGCCTGGTCTCGAACCCCGCGGCACCTTTCGGGGGGGTCAAGCACTCCGGCTACGGACGCGAAGGGGGACACGAGGGCATCAACGAGTACCTCGAGGTCAAATACCTCGCCGTCAACCTGTGACTCAGGGCAGCTAGATGAGTCCGGACCGGATGGCGTTGGCGACCGCGTGGGCCCGGTTGCGAGCGCCCAGCTGGCGCACCAAGTCGTGAATGACGTTCTTTATCGTGCTTTCCGAGTAGGCCAGGTCCTCGGCAATGCCCGCCGTGCTGCGGCCATCGGCAAGGAGGCGAAGCACACTCAGGTCGCGTTGCGACCACTCCTTCGGCCAAGGCGGCGCGGCCGCTGGACCAGCACCGTTGCGATAGACCCGCAACCCGTCGGAATCACCCGCGAGAAGGACCTGCTCAGCCTGAGCCACAAAAACCCCTTCGCCCCAGGCCCGAGCGACGTCTGCCCACGTCCCCCTGGCTCAACCTTCGTTGCCTTACGCTAGATCATCGGGCGACCGTTGCGTCAAGGGGTGTCGCTCGGGTCAATAGACAGGGCTTGGTAGACAGAGGTGGCTAGGACAGAGCTTGCTCGACAGGGTCGGCTAGAAAGGGGTTCGGTGATCGACCACGACAAGGCGGGGACGGGGCCGTGACGGATCGCCCCCTATCGGCGGTCGTGCTGGCGGCGGGCGAGGGGACGAGGATGCGGTCGTCGCGACCGAAGCCACTCCATCGC
>JAUTXM010000189.1 GCA_030838025.1 Acidimicrobiaceae bacterium | reverse complement strand
CTCAACCAGGCGCTGCGCGACCCGGGCAACGTCGACCAGGCGCGGGGGGACCCGGGCAATGTCGACCAGGCGCGGGGGGACCCGGGCAACGTCGACCAGGTGCTGCGGGAACCGTGAGCACCGACTCTGTCGATGTGGCGGCGTATGCCGCCGCTCTGGCCGACGGGATCGAGGCGGCGCTGCCTGGCTGGGTGGAGCGGGTCGTGGCCGGGATCATGACGGCGTGGACCGGGTCGGTCCCGCCCGAGGTGGCTTCGGCGGCCCGGGCTACGGGTCGGGAGGCGGCGAAGACGGTGGCTCCCCGGGTGCGAGCGCTGCTGGCGGCCGACATCGACGAGCAGCGCACCACGCCCCTCGCCATCCTGCGCTCGGCGGCGTTGCGCTACCCGACCGAGGTGCTCCACGCAGCCGGTGTCGCGCCGGTGGTGCGGGACCAGGCGGCCGAGGAGCTGTTTCCCGAGGACGTGTACGACCTGGTCCCGGCGACGTTCGCCGACATCGCCCCCGGCCTGGCCGACCTCGGGCTGTACTGGGGCGCGGCCAAGGCGTTCGAGCACAAACAACGCCATCAACCGAAAACCGCGGGAGGAACCCGATGACCGGAACCGTGGCCTACGTGCCCGACCTGATGGACCGCTCCAAGGTCTCCTCGGCGGGCCCGGTCACCTTCGTGGCCCGCCCCGCCGACCTCCCGGCGGCCGCCGAGGGCGCGGCGCTGGTCGTGGTCGACCTCAGCCGGCCGGGCGTGCTGGAGGTGCTGGCGTCGATCGCCGCCCCGACGATCGGCTTCGGTCGCCACGACGACCGGGAGCGGTTGGCGGCGGCTACAGCCGCGGGGTGCGACCGGGTGCTGGCCCGCAGCGCCTTCTTCAGCCAAGTGGCGCAGCTCCTGGCGCCGCCCCCGCCGGCCGCCTAGCTTCGCGCTCTAGCGGCCTTTCTTCTTCCCTCGCCGGCTGCGCTTCGAGGGGGGATCGGGTAGCGCCAGGAGGCCGTGGCCGGTGTTGCTCAACGGTTCGTCCGGCGCCTGGGTCCAGCCGGCCGACGACACGTTGCGCTTCTCGAAGAACAGGCATCCTTCCGGGCAGGCGAAGGGGTTCTCCTCGTTGGCGTTGATGCGGCAGCGCTCGACCGCTTCGCCCGTGGGGGTGCTGCGCTTCAGGTAGTGGCGACAGTCGTCACGGACGGCCATGGCTCCATCATCGCATGCTCCCTGGCCTCGATCCGGGCGACCGGTGCGGGGGTCCCAACCTTCGCCCGTCCATGCCACCTAGGCTGGGCTTATGTCGCATCGGCTGCTCGTCATCGGCGGCGACGCGGGTGGCATGGCAGCGGCCTCGACGGCCCGCCGCCGGGGCGCCGACTTCGAGATCGTGGCCCTGGAGCAGGGCCCGCACACCAGCTACTCGGCGTGTGGGATCCCGTATGTGATCAGCGGCGACGTGTGGGCGCTCGACGAGCTGATCGTGCGCACCCCGCAGCAGTTTCGCGACCAGCTGCGCATCGACGTTCGCACCGGCCACCGGGCCATGGCGATCGACCTCGACCGCCGCACCGTCGAGGTGCGAAATCTGGCCCAGAAGCGCACCTACACGCTGGGCTTCGACATGTTGCACATCGCGACCGGCGCCCGGCCTCGCCGGCCGCCCATCCCGGGCATCGACGGACCCAACGTGTACGGGGTGCAAACCCTCGGGGACGCGGCCCACCTGCTGGAGGCAGTCAAGGCGGGGGCGTGCGAACAGGTCGTGGTCATCGGCGGGGGTTACATCGGCCTCGAGCTGGCCGAGGCGTTCGTGAAGCGCCAGGCATCGGTCACGGTGGTCGAGCAGTCCGAGGAGGTCATGGGCACCCTCGACCCCGACATGGGAGCCGATGTGGCGGTGGCCATGCGCCAACACGGGATCACCCTGCACACCGGCGAAAAGGTGACCGCCATCGAGCCCGGCGCGGTGATCACCAGCCAGCGCACCGTGCCCACCGACCTGGTGATCCTGGGCCTGGGGGTCGAGCCCAACTCCGACCTGGCCGCCGACGCGGGCATCGACATCGGCGTCCGCAACGCCATCGCCGTCGATCGTCGCCAGCGCACCTCCGTCGAGGGCATCTGGGCCGCCGGGGACTGTTGCCAGTCCCGGTCCATCGTCACCGGACAGCCGATCTACGTGGCCCTGGGCACGGTGGCCAACAAGCAGGCGCGAGTGGCGGGGATCAACATCGCGGGCGGGTACGCCACGTTCCCAGGGGTCGCGGGCACCGCAATCACCAAGCTGTGCTCCCTCGAGGTGGGCCGAACCGGAGTCAATGAGCGTGAGGCGAAGGCCGCGGGCTTCGAGTACGTCGTGGCCAAGATCGAAAGCACGACGCGGGCCGGCTACTACCCCGGCGCCGGGACGATAAAGGTGAAGCTGCTGGCCGAGCGGGTGACGGGCCGGATCCTGGGGGGCCAGGTGGTCGGCAACGAGGGGACGGCCAAGCGCATCGACGTGCTGGCGACGGCCATCACGGCCGGGATGACGGCCGAGGATCTGGTGTATCTCGACCTGTCCTACGCCCCCCCGTTCTCACCGTTGTGGGATCCCGTCCAGCAGGCCGCCCGGCGGGCGCTCAGCATGCAGGAGGCGGGATAGCCTC
>JAUTXM010000171.1 GCA_030838025.1 Acidimicrobiaceae bacterium | reverse complement strand
GCTTCGGCGATCCCAACCCGGTCATCTCGGGTCTGGTGACGTCGAAGTCGCGCATTCTTTATGTGCGCAGTATCAGCGACCGGGTCCGCAAGGCGGCGCCGTTCTTGAAGTACGACTCGGATCCGTATGCGGTGCTTTACAACGGGAAGATCTTCTGGGTGCAGGACGCCTACACCGTCACCTCCCGCTATCCCTATTCGCAGCCGGCCAACACCGACCGGATCGCCGGACAGAGCGGGTTGAGCGGCGACTTCAACTACGTGCGCAACTCGGTCAAGGTCGTCATCGACGCCTACAACGGAACGATGAAGTTCTACGTGGTCGACCCGAGCGACCCGATCATCAAGACGTATCAAAAGGCGTTCCCCGAGTTGTTCACGCCCGGCAATGCCATGGACCCGGGCCTGCGGGCGCACATGCGGTATCCCGAGGACCTGTTCCGGGTCCAGACCAACATGTACGGCCGCTACCACCTGACCACCCCGGACGACTTCTACACCCAGGCCAACGCGTGGACGATCTCGCAGGACCCGGGTTCGGGGCCGCCGTCGAATGTGACCCAGGCCAGCTCGTCGGTGAACGCCGCCGGGCAGGTCGTCACGACCCGCCAGCAGCGGATGCAACCCACGTTCCAACTCCTGACCCTGCCCGAGCAACCCGACCAGGCGTTCTTGATCCTGCAGCCGTTCGTGCCCGTGTCGGCGTCGGACAAGCAACAGAACCTGTCGGCGTTCATGACCGCCAAGGGGGACCCGTCCAACTATGGGCGCCTGGATGTCTTCGTCACCCCGTCGGGCCAGCAGGTCGACGGCCCGGCGCTGATCAACGCCGCCATCAATGCCAACCCTGACATCTCCAAAGAGATCACCCTGCTCAACACCAACGGGAGCCAGGTCGAGCTGGGCAACGTCATCACCGTTCCCGTCAACCAGACCCTCATCTACGTGCAGCCGCTGTACGTCCAGGCCCAGGGCAACCCGGTGCCCCGCCTCGACGACGTGATCGTGGTGTACAGCGGGGCGGCGTACCACGGCGGGACGCTCAACTCGGCGCTGTGTGCGACCCCCTTCGGCGCCCCGTTCTGCGCCTTGCCGGGCGGCACCACGCCCCCGCCAGGCGGCAGCACCAGTCCCGCGCCCTCAGGCGGGACGACCGCGACCACCACGCCATCGACAACCACGACGCCGCCGACCACCGTCGTCGGCTCGCCTCCCACGACGGCCCAGGTGCCGGCCACCCTGTCGCAACTCTTGGCCGACGCGGCGACGCATTTCCAGAACGCCCAGAACGCCCTGAAGGCGGGCAAACTGGGCCTCTATCAGAGCGAGGTGGCGGCCGCGCAAGGCGACATCACCCAGGCGCAGGCCTTGTCAGGCGCGACGCCCACAACGGTGAAGCCCTAGCGGGGAAAATGCCTCGCCAGACGCTGGGCGAGGGCGGGATGGTAGGATACGGGGACCGCCGCGGGGTGGAGCAGTCTGGTAGCTCGTCGGGCTCATAACCCGAAGGTCGCTGGTTCAAATCCAGCCCCCGCCACCAAGAAGCCACCAAGAAACAGCAGGTCCGAAGGGGTTTCCGGTATCCGGGAGCCCCTTCAGTCCTCTCGGAGGTGGCCATTTGTCAGCATTTTGTCAGCGGACCGAGCGCACGACCCGATCTTCATCCATGGGCATAGTCGACCTTGAGCAGGTCTGAGTAGAGCGGCTCGCAACGGACATCGCCGCCGAGCTTCAGACCAGCGGGGTGGCGCGAACCACCGTCTCGGAGCTGGACGACATCTCCCGGTGGCGCCGCGCCGCCCGGCTTGCGGGACGCCAACTGGGGTGGCATGTGCGGACCGGGGCATCGTTGGACTCGGTGTGGGTCGCGTCGGAGGATTGGCAGGCACCACCGGGCTCGGACCGGGCCGCTGCCATCCAGGTCGGCGCGCTTATCCTCGGTCCCGGTTGGGCCCATTCCGTGCTGACCTTCCGACGTGCCCACGAGTCGGCAAGGCGACCTGACGGCAGTGTCAGCGGCAGCAACGGCCATTGACCGGTACGGAAGTGCGCGCGAGGTAGGACGCCAGGCCCCCGGCCTGCCAGATCCCCTTACGTGGAGCCTTAGTCCTCGCCCCCGAAGATCAACAGGGCGATCTTCTCCGCAGCACCGATCCAGTTGCGGCACCGCCTTGGTGTAGACGTCGAGGGTAAAGGCCACCGTGGAGTGACCATCGGGCGCTCACCGTCTTGGCGTCCACCCCAGCCCGCAAACTGGTGGAGTCCGATATTCCAATGTGGTTAATGCCTGGCCGTGAGGGGTTGGGTGTTGCATCTGGTGGGGGTTTCGCTGGGTCAGTCTTGGAGGCTGCTGACGCCACCTCGGTTTCGAACGAACCCCTTTACATCGGTTTCTTTGCTCTCCGGCACAGGCGCGTAACCGTAGGCTGATCGTCGACACGTTGTCGCCGATGCGACCTAGGGCAACGATAGGACCGCTAGAGGTCGAGAGTCGGCGCCCGAGCGCGCCGAGGGACTCATTGTACCGAATAGGTGTCATCGTCAGAGTCCGTGTCGTCGAGTTGGAGCAGGCGGCGGAGTGCGTTGGTCGGAACCCGCTGTGGCCCGACACCAGTACCGCCGATGAACCGACGTCTGGTTGGGTTACGCCCCGGCGATCAGCGGCCCCGCCCAGTTGATGCGTCGAATTGCCGAGGCGACCAGTAGCACCGACGCCGATGTCGACCAGGCGATGCTTGTCGGTCCCGAATCACCGAGCAGGCGGCAAGGGTCCGGCCGCCCTGCTGTGAGCAGTGGGGAGCGCGTCAGGCCAGCCTGGGCCGCCCCCCCGGCCTCGGCCGGCAGGTTCTGCCCGTCACGGCTCCTGGGTGGTGAAGTCCTCGTGGCAGATGCCGCACACGATCGGCCCGATCCCGAGAGTGGCTGGCGCCACCCGGATCTTGCGGGGGCAGCCGCACACGCAGACCAGCAGGATGTTTGACTTTGTCTTGCCGGCGCCTGGTGGCCGCTCGGCCCGGCGGAACAGGGTGAGCGCGGCCGCCAGCCGGGCCAGTTCGCGTCGGTACTCGGTTCGCGTGGCATCGCTCAAGGTCGTCGGCGCCCAAGCGAAGGTGCCGGCCACGGTCACATCGAGGCCCAGCTCCTCCGCCAGGCGCTGGAAGCGGCGGTTGTGGTACCGGCCCTGGCGTGCGGTGTCACTGATCTCCCGGGCGTCGGCCGGGCCGTGCGCCGCCTCGTGGAGCAGGGTGGCCAGCACCGGCTCCTCGCCCCGGGCCAGACCCTCGCCCGCGACGAGGATCTCGGGGAGCCGGGCGTCGCCGCGAACTCAGCGCAGCGCCGCGAAGTGACGCCAGCGGGCCTCGCTCGACGTGCGGCCATTGGTACCCGACGCCACGACCACCACGGCGGCGGGCACCTCCGGGTGACGCTTGACGATCGCCGCCCACATGGCTTCGAGGGCGGCCACCAGCGGAACGCTGATTGCACGATGTAGGTCATGCATCGAGCATCGACGACGTAGGCGCCATCCCGAAGAGCCGGCGCCGCCGAGACTGAACTACCAGTCGCATCCCCGCAGCGCAAGTCGGAGGCTGCAACCGGCCCCTGCCTCCGGCCAACCGAATGGAGATCCCCGTGATCGCGGTCTCAGACAGATCGGCCATCATGGACCTCGCATATACACCGCAGGTTCGACATTAGCCCATCGGCAGCCCGTGTCGCCCTCAACCCAATCGAAAAGGTCATCCCACTGGGGCGGAAAATCGCGACCGACCTTCGGACCCGTGTCTAGATAAGGGGCAAAGAGGGTTCCGAGAACGAAGTCTCGCGAACGTTGTCTAGCGGGCTGATACCAGGGTCCGAGACGGTGTCTCAGCACCCGCCCAACCAGACCCGGCCCCTCATCACTTGTCCTAACGCAATTCCGTAGGCTGGCGAGAGCAGAGTGTTCCGAAAGAGACGCTAGGTCCTGAACAAGAAGCGCTTTGCTAATCCCTCGACGATGGACAAGCGGCCCAATACCCATAATTGTCTGCGACACGATGTCGTTGATCGCCTGAGCTTCTCGATCGACTTTCTCCAACGGCCCTACCTTCATAACGAAGGGTTTAAATCTTCGCCCGTTCATCTCATGCACGACGTTTCCGACATAATCGGGCCCTCCCCATAAAAGCCGTTTCGGACGAGAAATCGAGGTTAAAGGTCGGATGTGCGCCACCAAGCACTGGTCGCCATGTCCTTCGGAATTCGTTCATCACCGGGATCTAGGCCAAGCTTATCCAGCCGGTCGAACCAAGCGTCTCGCAAAGAACTCGGAAGAGGAGTTCCACACCAAGGACAGTATGATATTACCTGCATGATAGAGCTCTCCTCGCAGTCAGTTATGCCGTACTCACGAAAGATCTCGTCATAGACAACAGGAATCCGAGGGTCGTTGAGCGCGTCCAGCATCTGCTCGCACGCATGAGGAAGTTCCTTACCGTACATCTCTGTTCACCCGGCCCTCCTTCGCTGGTTTAGTTGGTTTACCTGTGACGGGATCAATATCGCCCAGATGCTTGCCGCGGCGGTCATACGTTTCAATATCATTGTGGGTATGATCCCAACGGTACACCCGCTTATCCTTTCCGGGTTTGTCGTTGGTCTTCAATTCTCCTCTATAAGGTTTCAGATCTCGCCATATCGGTGATTCCTGCTTTTCGACAGGCCGTTTCCTCTCTTTCGTCTGTTCTTCGTGTTCCTGCTGCTCCGGCTGCGCAGCTGGCTCCGCCCCCTCGTCTTTGGGAACTTCCTCCGGCTTTACATCGGCTGACTCCTTCTCCCGCTTAGTCTCCTTCTCCTTCTCCTGCTCCTTCTCCTGCTTAGTCTCCGGTTCTCCCTTCTCGCCCTTTCGCGCTTCCGTGCCCTCGGTCTGGTTCTCCCCATCGTCAACCTTGACCGGCCCAACGTTTCTGTCGGAGCCGGTCCGATTACCCGGCGCTGAGCCCTCACCGTCCCTCCTGTTGTCGGGGGCGGTGCTGTGAGCGGGCGATCCGGCGTCCGGGCTCGACTGCGACCGGGTGTCTCCGGCGCCGGGTCGATTCGTGCTCCCGTCGTCGGTCCCAACAGAGGTGTCGTTCTTCGCCCCGTCGGCGGGCGCGCCCGCCTTCCACCCTGAATCACGCGTCGCGGCGCCTTGTGGATTGTCAACCTTGGGGGATTCCGAGACAGCGGTGGACTCTGATTGGCCGACCGGTTCACGAAAAGGAGTCTTGGTCATCGCACCCGGTGGCGCGCCCGCCTCCCACCCGGAAGCTTGCAGCCCCGCGCCGGCCTGGTCGCCGTCGTCGGTCGGTTGATCGACAGTTTGGCTGCCACCGTCGGTTTGTGCCGCATCCGCCTGCGCAGCCTGGTCTGGCTGGCCTCCCTGCCTGGAGTCACCCTGGCCGCCGTTGGTCTCAGAGGAGGTGCGGGCGGGGGACTCCGACACAGCGGTGGATTCTGATTGGCGGCCCGGATCACGGCTGAGAGACTTGGTCGTCGCACCAGGCGGCGCCCCCCCGTCAGGGCCTGGCGACTTTGTTCGGTTATCGGGTGTCGGCGACTTGGTGTTCGTCGTCGTATCGGTCGGGGGCGCGCCCGCCTTCCATCCTGAATCACGGGGCGAGGGGACCTTGTCTGCGGCTGGCGGCGGAGGCTTCTCTGGTGGCGGCGGAGGCGGAGGTTTGTCGCTCACGTCATGGCCTCCCCGTCACGCCGGCCGGGTACCCCGACGCGGATCCACACGGACTGCCTCGGATGAGCGCAACCTGCCAGAGATGAGCCAGGAGAGGGCGTGAGCTAGGCCTGTCACATCGGACCGCCGTCATCGAGGTGGCAATAGCGGTCGAGGGCTCGGCGGAATGCTTCTGCGTCGAGATCGGGGCCGAGAGTCAGTTCGTGACAGTAGATGAACGTGACCGTGTCGTTGACGACTTCGTCGATCTGGACAACGCAGGTGTAACTGTCACCTGCTTGGGAGGTACGCGGCGCGAGATTGTCCCCAGGCGCCACGACGAAGACCACCAGGTCGTTCCGGTCGCCCCTCGTTATCGCCAGTGCGCCCAGCCGGGTGGCGTCGTCGTCAATGGCCGTTAGGCCCTCGACAAGAACACGGCTGACGAACGTCTTCGTCCACAGGGTCTCGGTCGCGAGGCGCGTCCTGAGGTGCTCGACTTCAGCGCGGAAAGACGCCGAATGGCCGGACCGCGCGCGGCCCGCGCGGTAGACGATGACCGGCTCAACGGGTGGCAGAATCCCTGGCGGGATGTATGACTCGTCAAGCCATTGGACTGGTCCCTCGGGAGTGGCTTCGCAACGCAGCCGGGGCGGGAGCAACGGCTGCCCTTCGGGGTTCAGCTCCCATGGTCCGAAGCTCGGGGTCCCCTTGCGCCGAGAGACCTGTTCTCGAGCAGGCGGGCCGGATCGTGAGGAACGCCCAAAGTGAGAATCGGACCGAGGCGTGGCCTCAACCTCCAGGTCGCCGGAAGAGGCGACGGGCGGAAGTTCGGACGTGGTCGAACGGAGGTCTTGGTGGAAGACGTTCTCCGCTGTCCGATCTCGGCTGGCTGCCTCGGCTGCCTCTTCGGGCATCCAGATCAGGGCCTGCTCGACCTCGAGCGAGGGTACCGGCTGACCGGCCACTTCTGATAGTTGCTCTGCCGGGCGGTCTTTGGCCGCTCCGCGTGGTCTTGGCGGAGCCCCGGCCCGCCAGCCCGACGACTCGTCGGCATCGTCAGCTCTCTCGTTCGCCGCGGATATCGAGGAGTCCGGAACGTATGGCTTCGCCGGGTGACCAACCGCGTCGGGAACGATTGCTGAGGCCGGGCGGTCAGCGGGCATCTCGGGCGTCCTTGATCTGGTCGGCCCAAATGCCGACCAGGTAAGGGAACTCTCCGCCTGTCACGACCTGGCTGACTGTCATCTCTAGGTGGTCGGCGGCACGATCGGGACCGCCAAGTTCGTCGAGTGCGGCGTCGAGCCCACTCACCTTTGGCGAGCCGATGGCGAGCCGGTGGGCGGGGCGCTGATAGGCAACATTTTCTCGAAGCGCTGCGAGCTGGCCGGAAGACGTGTCACCCGCAACCACGAGACCGCGACGCGCCCATTCCGGCGACAACGGATGCCGGCCAGGAGAGGCGCCGTCTTGCTCCAGCGCTTTTCGGACATCTACCCATCGCCAAACGCCGGCCTGCCACCGCCGTTCGTCACCGCCGCAAGTCCTGCGGTCTTGACCGAGCCGGTCCTTGAGTGAGTCCACCACATGGTGAACGAGGTCCACGGGATCGACGAACTCCGCGAGCGAGACCTCGCGGGCGGCAACAGCACGCTCGGCCGCGATCACGACCGCCGCTGCCGCCTGGTCAGCCCGGCGATTGTTGGTGAGCCATTCGACCAGCCCCGGGCCCGGCATGGGGGGGGCCACCCCGGCGAGGTGGGCAAACGTCACAAGTTCCGCCCAGATGACCACTCGGGGGTCGATGGCGATGCGCTCCGCTCCCCTGAGGTCCCGCAGTGTCCCCAGCTTCACTGGGTCCCTCACCGGCCACTGCTGTGCTCGCGGCGCAACGAAGGGCAGCTCTGTCAGCGCCTTCTCGGACGACTCACGGGTCTCGCCAGCGCCGGGCATCTTGACCAGCAGCGGCCAATCCATACCGTCAACGGCCACTGCCGCGACGCCGGGCTGGAGGGCAACGACATACTGGGAGTGGTCATCGAGCAGGTTGATCGTGGCTCCGACCACATCGCGGTCGTCTTTCGCGGGGAGACGATGCAGAACTTTGAGGGCGCTGTTCTTCACAACGTCGGGCACGATCTTGTTGGGGATCTGCTCCGCCACGATGATCCCCTCGCCGTAGGCGCGGACTTCGGCCAGCAACGAGGCAAACAGTTCAACGGACTGGCGGGCCGGGTGGTCCTCGTTCACCTTCTTGAGAAGGCGATGAGCTTCTTCGACCACCGTGACATGTTGGAGGGGGACCGGCCCTTCGACGCCGCGGTTCTTGACTCGAAGATGCTCGACGAGGCGGATGATGACGATGCCGATCAGGAACGCCTTGTCCTGGTCGTTGGCGATGTCCTCGATCTCGAAGACCACGTTGCGCTCCAGCAAACCGCCGAGGTCGATCGGGAACCCGCCTTCGAAGAACCGCCCCGGACTGCCGAGTCGCAGACTGCCGATTCGCACGTCGATGAAGCCGCGCACATCCGCTGTTACCTGGGTGCCGTACCCGATGGACGCCACAACTTCCTGTGCGGTGCGTTGCAGGTCGCCGAGCGTCGGATAGCGCGGCTTGGGTGTCACATCGGGTTCGTCGATGTAGTACTTCGGTTTCGCCATGCGTCGCGGTTCGCTGAGGACCAGGTCCCACCCCAGATCCTCGTAGGTGCGAGTCATGGCCAGCGCCAGCACCTGGGGGAATGGCTCGATGGCTTCGAAGGCCGCAAGGAACAAGGCGCGGACAAGGTCGATATGGCTTTGGATCGGGTAGCCGGGCTCTGGCTCCAGCGGGTTGATGCAAGCCGGAACCTTGTCCGGGTCGCCGGGACGGACAACGAACACGTCGTCGTGGCCGGCAAGGCGGCCCGCCATTCGGCCATATTCCGCCTTAGCGGGCTCGATCACCATCCACGGTATACGCCGGGGAGCCCGGGAGAGGCCCTCCAGCAACGTGCGGACGGTCTGGGACTTGCCGGCGCCGGTCGCGCCGCAAACGAAGCTGTGGCGGTTGAGGGTCTTGAACGAGACGGCGAAGGGGCCGGCCGGAGTGACGGACTCGTCGAGTATGTCGCCGAGCGCGATGGACTCGCTGTCCTCGGGTACCTCGGGTGTGACGTCGAATCGGTGAGGCAGGACAGCTCGTATACCGGGGAGCTCGCGAACCGGTGGACGGGCGAGGGCGGCGAGGAGTTCGGACGTTGCGGGGAAGGGCGAGTTCGCCCGAAGGGCGTCGGCGATGGTCGTTCGGCGTCCGAGTGTCTCCGCCAGGGAGCCGATGTCATCGCCGGGGGCTAGGAGGTAGGGGAGTTCGGCGATGTCGCTGGCGCTGCATAGCAGGCCCGCCACCTGCCGGACGTTGCCGCGGGTGGTCGAGCCGACGAGCAGGTGCACGCCCCAGACCCCTGGGACCCGGGCACGCGAAAGCTCACGGTAGCGATCCTGGGTGCGCTCCAGTTCGACGCGCTGCGGTTCCGAGGACTCCATTTTCCTGAGGCGGGGCGCCGCTTGCTCCAGCTGGAGGAGCAGGCCGTTCACGGCTTCGTCATCGGTCGGTTCGGCGAGCACGAGCCAGCAGAACTCAAGGGCGGAGAGGTGGGCGACGTAGTCCTCGAATGAGCCTCGCCGCACCCGCTCCCGGGTCCGCCCGCCGTCATCGTGGACCAACGCCTCGCTCTTGGCCGTGCACCGAAGCCACAACGGGAGCCGAGAGAGTTCGGCGGCGAATTCCGTGCCGTCAACGCGGTAGCCGCGACCACCGGGGGGATACAATAAGCGGGTCGTGCTCTCTTCCTGCGTCGGCAGCGCTCCAGGAAAGAAGGGGCGACCGCCGACCAGGAACCGCAGGGATGGGCGGTGTGGCCTGCGGGCCCAGGCCGCGATGAACACTGGTCGGCCCGGGAACTCGGACGCGGCGCGCAGCTGAGCGTGGGCGCCCACTAACCCCGCAAAGAGCTGCCCGGGGGTGGGATCTTCGTTGCGCAACTCCTCGTCGGTGCGTCTCGGTATCGAGACGTATTCATAGAGATCGGCATCGGTGAGGAGCCTGGCGTCGAACGACTCGCTCTCCCGTGCAGACACCGTGCCCGTTTCCTATTCGTCGG
>JAUTXM010000090.1 GCA_030838025.1 Acidimicrobiaceae bacterium | reverse complement strand
CTCGCCGTTCCGGGTTCCCATCGCCCGGCTGGCGGCGGCCCAGGCGATCATCGCCCGAGCCGGCTAACCGGACTTGGGGCGGGTTTCGGGCGGCTCGGGCGGGGGGCGGCTCCGGGACTTACGCACTCCTCGAAGCCGGGGTCGTGCTAAGCCGGTGTGATGGCACGGCCGCAGGTGCTTTTCGTCGGTGGTACGGGCGTCATCAGCGCCGCCTGCGCAGAGCAGGCGGTCGAGGCGGGCTTCGACCTGTTCATCCTCAACCGGGGCAACAGCACCACCCGTCCGCCCCCCCGCGCCGCGCACGTGCTGATCGCCGACGTCCGGGACCGATCTTCGGTGACGCGGGCGGTCGCGGGCTTGGAGTTCGACGTGGTGGTCGACTTCCTGGCGTTTACCCCCGAAGACGTCAGGGCCGACATGGATCTGTTCGGCGGACGCATCGGCCAGTACGTCTTCATCAGCTCGGCGTCCGCATACCAGACTCCGCCAAAACGGCTGCCGATTGTCGAATCGACACCGTTGCGAAACCCGTACTGGCAGTACTCACGGGACAAGATCGCCTGTGAAGATCTCCTCGTTCGTAGCTACCGGGAGGACGGTTTCCCCGCCACGATCGTGCGTCCGTCGCACACCTACGACCGCACGATGGTGCCCCTCCACGGAGGATGGACGATGATCGACCGGATGCGCCGCGGGGCGCCGATCGTGGTGCACGGCGATGGAACGTCGCCGTGGACGTTGACGCACAGTGTCGACTTCGCCCGGGCATTTGTCGGTTTGCTCGGCGAGTCGCGGGCGGTGGGGGACAGCTTTCACATCACGTCCGACGAGGCGCTCACCTGGGATCAGGTCGCCGGGATCCTGGCCGCGGCCGCGGGCGTCGAGCCGCGGGTCGTCCACGTGCCCTCCGACGCCGTGGCGGCCGTCGATCCGGAGTGGGGCGCCAGCCTGCTCGGTGACAAGGCCCACGCCATGGTGTTCGACAACACCAAGATCAAGAGGCTGGTTCCCGGGTGGGCGGCCACGGTGCCGTTCTGGCGGGGCGCCCGGGAGATCATCGAGTGGCACGACGCCGACGCCGCTCATCGCCGCTTGGACATGCGCCTCGAGGCAACGCTGGACCAACTGGTCAAGGCATTTGGTTCTGAGGGTCTGGCGCCGTAACGGCCGTCGCAACCGCGCCCTGCCCCCGTTGTCGAAGTCGCGCCCTCTCGACCGGCGCGCCATCATGAAGGCATGGACGAGTGGCCGACCGCCGAGAGGGTTGCGGCGCTGCTGGCCGACGGCGACCGTCTACGGGTAGTCGCCGCCCTCGTCCTCGGTGCGGCGACCATCGCAGAACTGACCGAAGCGACGGCCTTGCCCGCGGGGCGGGTGACTGGGGCCGTGGCCCGCTTGATGGATGGTGGTCTGGTGGAGCGGGATCGTCATGGCCTGCGATTGAAGGAAGAAGTGCTGCGGTCACTCGCCAGGACAACGCGTGATCACGGTGAGCACGAAGACGAGCACGAGCTCGAGGCCCCGTCGCCGAACAGTCCCCATGGGGCGGCCCTGCGGGCCTTCGTCAAGGACGGACGGCTTGTGAGTATTCCGTCCTCGCATTCGAAGCGCCTGCAGGTGCTGGACCTGATCGCGCAGGACTTCGACATCGGCGTGCGGTACTCCGAAGCCCGGGTCACCGAGATGCTCATTCGATGGCATCGGGACTACGCGGCCCTGCGGCGCTATCTCGTCGAGGACGGATTCCTGGAGCGCAAGGACGGCGGGGGGCCGTACTGGCGGTCGGGTGGAAGCGTGGAGCTGTGAGCTGGCCCGGCCTCCTGGCGTGGTCAGATCTTGTATCCCACCAGCACGCGGAGTCCCTCGGGTTGTTGCCGCCCCGAAGGCGTCACGTACCTCGGCCCTGAGCCCGGCGGAGGCGAGAAGCGCCGGCAGTTGTTGGGCGGTGTCGGGTCAACTGGCGAATATCCTCCGCCCCGGTGGTACGGGGACGATGCGTCAGTCATGCGGGGTTGGCATGCTACGGCGAGTCCAACGGCGGACGCGAGACTGGTCGGGTCGACCACAGGGGTGAAATGAGGAACTGGTGACTGCCGAGCAGCAGATGATTGTCGAGAGTCGGGAGGAGCTCGTCTACCTCATCGGCGAGGCCTGCGAGATCGAGCATGGCCTCATGTGCCAGTACCTGTACGCCCAGTTCTCGCTCAAGCGGACTCCTGAAGAAGGGGTTTCACCCGAGCAGCTGGCCCGCGTGAAGATCTGGGAAGCGACGCTCATCGACGTCATCAAACAGGAGATGCTCCATCTGGCCCTGGCCACGAATCTCTTGACCGCGGTCGGCGCGGCACCCCATTTCGAACGCCCCAACTTCCCGATCCTCTCTCGGTGGTACCCGTCGGGGGTGCAGATCGCGTTGCTGCCCTTTGGTGAGCGGGCGCTGCGCCACTTCATGTACCTCGAACGCCCCGAGGGGATGAGCCTGGCGGACGCCGAGGGCTTCGGCCCCACCGCCGAGCTGCAATCCCTCGCGGTCGATGAGCGGGCGGTCGTGGCCGTACCCGAACAATGGGAGACCGTCGGCCACCTCTACCGAGGGATCGAGGCCGGCCTGGCTCACCTCTGCGAGCGCTACGGCGAGGACGCCGTGTTCATCGGTCCCCCCAGGGCCCAGGCGGTGACCGAGATCTTCGAGTGGAAGGAGCTCACCGCCATCACCGACCTGGCATCGGCCACCCGGGCGATTGACCTAATCGTCGAGCAGGGGGAGGGGGCTCGAGGCGACTGGGTGAAGGGCCACTTCGGTCGCTTTGTTTGGATCCTCGAGGATTTCCTCGCCCTCCAGGGCACGGATCCGACATTCGACCCGGCTCGGCCGGTCGAGCCGGCCTATGTACGGCTACCGCCCGACCTGGAGTCGGGAATCCTCATCGAGAATCCGCTTACCGCACAGGTCGCCGACCTCTGCAGCGGTCTCTACGAGTTGATCTTGCAGGTCCTGAGCCGGTACTACGTCCACCACGGCGAGACGCCGGCCGAGCTCGACACCCTCGCCCGTACGGCCAAGCACCTCATGAACTGGGTGATGCGGACCGTCGGCTCGGTGCTCACGACACTTCCGATCGGACCCTCCTACCCCGGCCGCACCGTGGGCCCGACCCTCGACATCGCCCGCCCGGCGTACTACGTCCTGCCGCACCGGGTGGCGGCGTGGAAGATCATCAACGAACGCTTGGATGTCCTCACGGACCGATGCCTCGAATTGGCACAGGAACCGAGTCTCAGCGCGCTCAGTGGAGTCCCTGCGAAGCTGCAGTCGATTGGCGCCGATGTCCGCCAGCATCTAGACGAGTGGGCCGCCGCAGCGACCGACGCTGCAAAGGGTGGTTGAAGAGTGGTTGCCGTGGCCTTATTCGTCGGTGGCTTTGGTTGTGCTGTGCAGGCGATCGTGTAAGCCCTCTTGAGTGCTGGCGCTGAGTCCCGGCTCGGCCTCAAGTTGGTGGCACGACCGCAAGTGCTCGATCAGCGAGTCATTCTCCGACGTGATGTCGTCGTGCGAATGGGCGGCGGTGCTGACCTCCTCGGCCTCCTCGATGGTCTCTTCGGGTAATTCCTCCATCGCCTTGTCGATGTACCCCCTTCAGGCGCCGATCAGCCGGCGATTCCCCAAATTCAGATGGTCCCCGGGTAGGCGCCGTGGCGCTCCAGGCAAGGTCCTGCGATCAATAGCCGGCGACGGCGCCCGATCCGGAACGGGGGTCGGCGGCTCCGGCCAGGTGGTCGCCATCGACGGTGACCATGTGGGCGTAGCCGAAGGAACTGGACCACGCCGGGGCGAGCGCCGTGTGGTGACCCCGGCGCTCCAGGCCGGCGGCCCAGGATGCTGGCGCTTGGCCTTCGATCGTGACCTCGACCACCCCTCGGTCGCCCCACGTGTTGAAGTGGGTTTCGTCGGTCGGTGACCTCAAGGCCCAGCGGCCGGCGGCCAGCGCGTCACCGGCTGGTTGGCCGCCCAGGAGCCACCGGGCGAGGAGTTGGAGGAGGATCTGGGGTTGGCTGTCGCCGCCCATGGTTCCGACGACACCGGCCAGCGACCCGTCGAGGTTCGTGACCGTGGTCGGGCACAGTGTGTGGGCCGGCCGACGCCCGGCCCGGTACTCATTGGCGTGGCCCGCCCGAAGGGAGAAGCCGATGCCGCGGTTCTGGAGGAAGATGCGCACGCCCGGCACCGCGATGTGGGCGCCGAACCCCGAGGCGTTGGACTGGACCAGGGAGACGCCCATGCGATCTTGGTCGACGGCGCTCAAGGCCATGGTGCCGCCACCCCCAAAAGTGCCCCCGAGGACGGCCGCCCGGGCGAGGTCGACGCCGTCGCGTCGCGCGCCCAACCGGTCGGCGTCGAGCAGCTCGGCGCCAGAAGCACCGTCGTGCAACACCGCGTCGCGGTCGTAGGCCGCCTGGCGAGAGGCTTCGATCAGCAGGTGCGGCCACCGGTCGTCGTTGGGGTTGGAGGGCAACGGGAGACCGCACGCGATCCACGCGCCGGCCAAGGTCAAGTACCCCTGCGAGTTGGGCGGGGCCGTCCAGATCCGGCGACCCCATGCCTCGATCGCCAGGGCGGGCACCCACTCTGCGCTCGCCAATTCGAGATCGGCCGGGGTGAACTCGCCGCCGCCCAATCTCAGCAGGCCCTCGCCGAACTCACCTCCGTAGAAACCGTCGCGCCCGCGGGCGGTGATATCAGCCAGCGCCCGCCCGACGCCGGGTCGCCGGATCAACGTCCCGGCCCGAATCGGGCCCGGCGCGGTGAAGTCAGCCGCTTCGGGCAGATGCGCGATGGCGGACACGCTCGCGGCGAGGGTCGCCGAGGCGGGAAAGCCCTGCTCGGCGTACCACCGGGCCGGGCCAACGACCTGCTCCAACGGCAGGCGCCCGTATCGTTGGTGCAGGGCCAGCCAGCCGTCGACACAGCCCGGGACGGGCACCGATCGGATGTCGCCCCGAAACGGCATCGTCACGTGGCCCTCAGCCCGAAGGCGGTCCGGGTCGGCCCCCGACCCGGCTCGGCCCGACGCATTGAGGGCGATGGGATCGGCGCCCGGCACCGCAACCACCGCGTACAAATCACCGCCCATGCCGCACATGTGCTGCGACGTCACAGCAAGCACCGCGCTGGCGCTCACGGCCGCGTCGGCGGCTGTGCCGCCCGCCTGCAGCATCGCGATGCCGGCCTGAGCGGCCAAGTGGTCGACCGCGCTCACCATGCCCGTCGGCGCCAGGTATGTCGCGGCCGGTTGAACTTCCACCCGGAGGGCAGGGTACCTAGTCGAACCGGCCCGACGGAAGCAGTTGCAGGTGGTGGAGGACTGCGGCGGTCGTTCGCCGGCGGTCGCTCGTTGCCAGCAGGTCCAGGAGCGAACCGCGAAGGACCGCCAGCACGAGGGTTCGCTGCGCTTCGCCCGCCCGCGTGCCACGTTCCTCGGGCGGCTGCGCGGCCGCGAGCACGTCGAGCCAGTCGGCGACCGTCGCCCGGGCGAAGTCCGCCCACGGCCCGGTCGGCTCGACCACCGACCGGGCATAGCCTTCGACCCAAAGGGTCAGCAATGGCCGGTGGGCATCGGCGGCCAACCATTGCCAAATCTGGGCTGCGACGACCGACAATCCCGATATCGAATCGGAGCCGGGACGACCGAGCCGGCCGAGCAGCTCCAGTTCGTCGGCTCGGGCACGGGCCAGCAGCGCCCGAACGAGTCCGTCCTTGCTTCCGAAGAGGTACAGCAGTACCCGGGGACTCGATCCGATTGCCGTGGCCAGCGGCCGCAGCGACAGGTCGGCCAGACCGTGCCGAAGGGCGTACCCGTAGGCGAGTTCGAGCAACTCGTGGCGGCGGGGGGAAGACGCGGGCTCGGCGATGGACGACGACGCTACTGTGTCGAAGTGAAACAGTCGTTTCAGTGGCCGGTAGGACAGACCGAGGCAAGGAGGGTGGGGTCGTGGATCAGACGACCGAGGCGACGATCCGGCCGCTGGGCCAACCGGGCGATCTGGGTTGGGTGGTCATGACGCACGGTGAGCAGTACCACGCCGAGTTCGGCTGGGACACGACCTTCGAGGCACTGGTGGCGAGGATCGTGGCCGACTACGCCGCAGGCCAGACCGCAGACGACCCTCAACGACGGGAGGCAGCCTGGATCGCCGAACTCGACGGCCGCCGGATCGGCTGCGTCTTCTGCGTCCAGGACGTCGGGGACGTCGAGGACGTCGGCGGCCAGAACACCCCCGGCGTCGAGGACAGGGAGGACGGGGAGGGCGAGGCGGCGAAGCTGCGCATCCTCTTGGTCCATCCCGACGGACGCGGCCGGGGAGTCGGGCGTCGCTTGGTCGACACCTGCGTCGATTTCGCCCGCTCGGCGGGGTACTCCCGACTGCGCCTGTGGACGAATGACCCCTTGGTTGCCGCCCAGCAGATCTACCTCGAGCGAGGGTTCCGTCTGAGGGCGGAGGAGCCACACCACAGCTTCGGCGTGGACCTGATCGGCCAGACCTACGAGCTCAACCTCGCCGTGCCCGAACCCAATGGCGGCCGCGCCACAGTTGGACAGATAGACGAACAGAGAGAACCGGTCGCTAAAGACGGCATTCGTCGGTAAGACTGGCGTCACCGTGGCGGCGTGAATGCGCTAATGCGGCTCGAGTCGAGCCGCGAACATCGCGCTGCCCTCGTTGCTCAGCCTCCTTTCAGCCGCTAGCAGGAGGATTCGAACATGCTCGATTTCGACGATCTTCACTGCCGCTACGGCGACGTTGTTGCCCTCGACGGCCTGTCGTTCTCCGTCCCCGCCGGGCAGGTCTTCGGCTTCCTCGGACCCAACGGCGCCGGCAAGACGACCGCCATGCGTGCCGTGTTCGGCATCGCCCGCCCGGAACCAGGCGAAGTCCGCTGGCGGGGCCGCAAAGTCGAGCCGGACGACCTGGTGCGGTTCGGCTACATGCCCGAAGAGCGCGGCTTGTACCCGTCCATGCGGGTCCTCGACGAACTCATTTACCTGGGCCGCCTGCACGGCATGACACCACAAGCGGCAGCCACCGGCGCGCGCCACTGGCTCGAGGTGCTCAACCTGGGCGACCGGGCCGAGAGCCAAGTCGACAGCCTGTCGCTGGGCAACCAGCAGCGGGTACAGCTCGCCGCCGCCCTCCTCCACAATCCCGACGTACTGATACTCGACGAGCCCTTCAGCGGGCTTGATCCGCTGGGCATGGACGCCATGGCGGGGGTGCTCCGCCAGCGGGCCCGCGACGGCGCCATCGTGCTGTTCTCCAGCCACCAACTCGACCTGGTCGAGCACCTGTGCGAATCGGTCGCCATCGTGCACCGCGGCCGCGTCGTTTGCACCGGACGGGTGGACGACCTCACGACCTCGAGCAAAATGCTGCTGGTCGAGGTCAAGGGCGATCCAGAGGGTTTGTGGGGGCGGCAACTACCGGGAGTTCGGGTGTTGAGCGCCGAGGCGGGCCGGTTGCGGCTGGCGCTGGCCGACAGCGCCGATCCCCAGGCGATCCTCGACGCGGCGCGGGCCGCGGGCGAGGTCACCCATTTCGCCTTCGACCGGCGCAAGCTGTCCGAGGTCTTCGTCGAGGCGGTGGCCGCATGACCCCGGTCGCTCCCGACACGCCCCCGGTGGCTCCCGACACGCCCCCGATCGTTCCCGGTGCACCCGCCACCGTGTCGCGACCCTCGCGCCCGGTCCTGCTCGTGGCGGGTCGCGAGGTGCGCGAGCGCACCCGGGCCAAGTCCTTCCGGGTCACCACGATCATCTCGGTGCTGGCGGTGGCGGCCGCGGTCGTCGTGCCCCACGCGCTCAGCTCCAACAAGAAGACCGTGCTCTCCGTCGGCCTGGTCGGCCAGCTGTCCGAACCGGTCGTCAACGCGGTCAAGGGAACGACCGTCGTTACCGGCGTCAAGGTGCGCACGATCACGGTCCCCGACCTGGCGAGCGCCGAGGCCCAGATCCGCAACAGCAATCTCGACGTGGCCGTCACCGGCGACGCGGTGTTCGTGAAACGGACCGTCAGCGAAAGCGACACATCGAGCCGGGCACAGTTGACCCGGGCGTTGGCATCGGCGGTCGGCCTCCTCCGTGGGCTCCAGGCCAACGGGATCGATCTGCCGGCCGCCCAGCGGGCGCTGGCCTCGCCGCCGTTGCCGGTGGAGGGCCTAGTGGCGCCCACCCCGACCCGACAGTCGCAGCGGACGACCGCGCTGCTGGGCAACATCCTGCTCTATCTCTTCCTCAGCCTCTACGGCACCTGGATCCTCATGGGCGTGGTCGAGGAGAAGACGAGCCGGGTGGTGGAGGTCCTGCTGGCCACACTGCGGCCCCGCCAGCTGCTGGCGGGCAAGGTGCTGGGCATCGGTGCGGTCGCTCTCATACAGGGCGTGTTGATCGTGGCCACCGCGCTGGTGTGCGCCGCGGCGACGGGGTCCAACTACCTCAAGGGCACCAATGTGTCGCTGCTCGGCCAGACCTTCCTGTGGTTCCTGCTCGGCTTCGCCTTCTACGCCATGCTCTACGGCGCCGCAGGATCGATGGTCAACCGCCAGTCGGAAGCCCAGAACGCCGCCTTCCCGGTGAGCGTTCCGTTGCTGGTCGCCTATCTCTTCGCGTTCACGGTCCTGCCCGCCAACCACGGAAACATGTTCCTTACGGTGCTGTCCTTCTTCCCCCCCACCGCACCGATCGCCATGCCGGCGCGCGTCGCTGTGGGCGGCGCCGGTCTGATCGATGTCGCCATCTCGATGGCCTTGATGCTCGTCGCCATCGTCTGGCTGGCCCGCGTCGCGGGCACGATCTACAGCCGCGCCATCCTGCATACGGGCAAGAAGACCACCTGGCGAGAGGCGCTCCGCAAGCAAGCCGCCACGGCGTAGGGCTAGAGGATCGCGGTCGCCTTGATGGCCACCTCGGTGGCCCGGGGGGCGCCCGTGACGCGGATGACCAACGTGGCGTTGAAGGTGCCCGGCGCCCGCTTGAACGTCACCTGGAGCTGGCAGCTTCGACCGGGGTCCACGGATCCGGCGCAGGTCTGGACGCTGGCGCCGAAGTGTGAGGCATCAGTGACCGTCGGGTTCTCGACCGCGATGGGCACCACCCCCGTGTTGGTGACCTTGACCGATGCCGTCGAAGGCCCGACCGGCTGGAACTCAAGGGCGAGGGGCTCGACCGAGTATTGGGGTATCGCCGCGGTCGACACGCTCGTGCCTGCGCCGCCTGTGCCCGATTTGGCGTTGCCGCTCAGCCACCCCTGATTGATCGCCAAGCCGACGATGGCCGCGACCGCGGTGACGAAGGCGGCGAAGCCGGTGACGGCCAGATGCAGGCCGGAAAAGAAGGACTTGTTGGGGGCGCTCACGGAGACTCCTCGGACCATCCCCCCTTGGACCGCTTCAGGCTACCCAAAGGGGAGGTTTGGTCGTTGGCAGGCGGTACCGTCAGGCCCAGTGGGCATCGTGGACGAGGATGTGGCCCGGGTCCGATCCGAGACCGATTTCGTGGCCGTCGCCAGCGAGAAGATGGCCCTGCGCAAGGTGGGCACCCGCTGGACCGGCCTGTGCCCCTTCCACCCTGAGAAGACGGCGTCGTTCTCGCTGAACGCCGAGCAGGGCTTCTACTACTGCTTCGGCTGCGGGGCCAAGGGCGACGTCATCACCTTCGTCCGCGAGATCGACCAGCTGGACTTCGTGGAGGCGGTGGAGAGCCTGGCGGCGCGTGCCGGTATCAGCCTGCACTACAGCGAAGGCCGAGCGGGACGCGAGCACCAGCAGAAGGCGCAGATCTACGAGGCGCTGGAGCGGGCCATCGAGTGGTACCACCAGCGGCTGCTCAACGCGCCCGACGCCGCCGCCGCCCGGCGCTACCTACGATCCGAGCGCGGCTACGACAGCGACGTCGTGCGGTATTACCGGCTCGGCTGGGCGCCGGAGGGTTTCGACCACCTGGTCAAGGCGCTCGACGTCGGTTCCCAGATCCTCCGCGACGCGGGCCTGGCGACGGTCAACCGGGCCGGACGTCTGAACGACTCGTTTCGCGCCCGGCTCCTTTTTCCCATCTTCGACGCGGCCGCCAAGCCCGTCGGTCTGGGGGGCCGGATCCTCCCCGGCTCCGAGCTGCCCAACAAGTACAAGAACACCGAGGAGACGGCGGTCTACAAGAAGAGTCGGGTGCTGTACGGGCTCAACTGGGCCAAGAAGGCGGTGGTCGACGCGGGCGAGGTGGTGGTGTGCGAGGGGTACACCGACGTCATCGGGTTCCACCGGGCCGGGGTGGCGCACGCCGTGGCGACGTGCGGGACGGCGCTGGCCGAGGGCCACGTCCGGCTGCTCACGAACTTCGCCCACCGGGTCGTGTTGGCCTACGACGCCGACAACGCGGGGCTGGCGGCGGCCGAGCGTTTCTACGAGTGGGAGCGCAAGTTCGAGGTCGACGTGGCGGTGGCGGCGCTGCCCAAGGGCCTCGACCCGGCCGACCTGTCGAGGCGCGACCCCGAGGCGCTGCGGGCCGCGGTGAGCGGCGCCCGGCCGTTCCTGGCCTTCCGCCTCGACCGGGTGCTGGAGCGCGCCGACCTCCGCTCGATCGAAGGCCGGGCCCGGACGGCGGCGCGGGCCATGGAAGTCGTGGCCGAGCACCCGAGCGAGATCGTGCGGGACCAGTACCTGATGGTGGTGGCCGATCGTTGCCGGGTCGACCCGCAGCAACTGCGCTCGGGGGCATGGAAGAGTTGGGGAAATGGCGCCGGGGGTGCGTCATCGGCCGCTCCGGGCGGTGTGGCCCGTGGCGGCGGAGGCCCGAGCGCGGGTGGCGGGGCCGGGGGAAACGCCGCTCGGGGGACGGTAGCGGGACGGGGCCGGGCACCGGGGGACTCGGCTCGGGGGGTGGCGTCGGGCCCGGAGCTCGAAGCGCTGCGGCTGCTCGTGCACCGCCCCGACGCGATCCAGGGGCGGCTGCACCAGGTGTTCTTCGAGGGCGACCTGAGCGCCCGGGCGTACCTGGCCCGGGCGGGCGCGGCCAGCTTGCACGATGCCATTGCCGGCGCTGACCCCGAGGTTGCCGACCTCCTGCAGCGCCTGGCGGTCGAGGACGCAGATGAGGACGTCGACGAGGTGGTGATCCGGCTCATCGAGCGGGCCGGGGGCCGGGCGCTGGCCGATCTGGAGCGAGATGCCCGCCGCTCGTCACGTCCGCAGGATTACGGGGCGGTGATCGCATGGTTGAAACTTGCATTGGAGGACGTCAGGAACGGTCAATCGGGTCAGGATGGCGAGTCACCGTTGGTAGCCTGGCTCGTGTCTCGTTTCTCGGTCGCCGATGAGTGAGGCCTTCGCGACACCGTTTACACCCGATGGCAGGCTGACGGTCGACTTCGCAGCGTTGCTGCTGCTCGGGCGCGAGCGCGGGTACCTGACCCCTGATGACGTGATGGTGGTGCTCGAGTCGCTGGAACTCACGCCGGCGCTGATCGACGCCGTCATCGGCCGTGTTCGCGCCGAGGGGATCGAATGGCGAGACGACGGCGACCCCCTGGCGGAAGGCGACCTGGGTTTCGGGGTGCTGCCGCCCGAGACGGGCAGTGGAGATGGCCCCGATGGGGGGGCGGGTGCGGGTGCGGGCGGGGCTGTAGGCGCTCCGGGGCCTTCTGTCGCCTCTGTCGTATCGGTCGTGTTCGGCGGCTCGGGAGCACCGGATCCGGTGGAGTCCGTGGTGTCGTCGGGCGCAGGCGCGGGCGGTGTCGATGTCGTTGACGTTGACGTCACCCTTGACGACGCAGCACTGGTTGTGGGCGACCTCGACGAGACCGCGATGGCGCGCAACGTCACCTCGGCGCGGCTGCGAGCCCGACCCCTGGTGAGCGAGGTGCGGATCGACCTGGACGGGCGGATGGGCCCCAGTTCCGATCCCGTCCGGATGTACCTGAAGGAGATCGGCAAGGTCCCGCTGCTCACCGCGCAGGAGGAGGTGATGCTCGCCAAGTGCGTGGAGGAAGGACTCCACGCCATCGAACGCCAGGTCGAACGGGCGGAGGGGGAGATGGCGGGGAGGGCGGTCGACCCGGAGGCGGCGGCCCTTGACGAGCGGCTGCGCCACGACGGCCTTGATGCCAAGCGCATCCTGGTCGAGGCCAACCTCCGCCTGGTCGTCTCCATCGCCAAGCGCTACCGCAACCGGGGCATGGCGTTCCTCGACCTCATTCAGGAGGGCAACCTCGGCCTGATGCGGGCGGTCGACAAGTTCGACTACACGAAGGGGTTCAAGTTTTCGACCTACGCCACGTGGTGGATCCGCCAGGCCATCACCCGGGCGATCGCCGACCAGGCGAGGACCATCCGCATCCCGGTGCACATGGTCGAGACCATCAACAAGGTGGTCCGGGTGCAGCGCCAGCTGCTCCAGGATCAGGGGCGGGAGCCAACGGTCGAGGAGTTGGCGGAGAAGACCGAGTTGACGCCGGTGCGGGTGCGGGAGATCCTGCGAATCAGCCAGGAGACGGTGTCACTCGAACAGCCGATGGGTGACGACGACTTCAGCCTGTCGGATCTGATCGAAGACGAGGGCGCGAGCGCGCCGTCGGATGCCGCGACGAGGGCGATGCTCAACGAAGCGGTCAACCTGGCACTGTCAGAGCTGACCGAGCGGGAGCAGAAGGTGGTGCGGTTGCGTTTCGGCCTGGACGACGGCCAGATGCGCACCCTGGAGGAGGTCGGCAAGGAGTTCGGCGTGACCCGTGAACGGATCCGCCAGATCGAGTCGAAGACCCTTGCCAAGCTGCGCCACCCCATGCGCAGCAGCCGCCTCCGCGACTACCTCGACGAGGAGTAGGCGAGCCCGCCAAGGGGTCGGTCTCGGTCGCATGGCGGGGCGGCCGTGGGGCGTCTGGCCTGCGGTCGTTGCGCGCTGGGCGGCGGGTTCGGGGCGCCTGCTGCCGAACTCGGGGGTCTCGCGAGGGTCGGTACCGCCGCGCTCGCGCCGCACTCTTGGGCCACCCCGTGCGCGCCTTGCCGCGCCGCGCCACCCCTTGCCGCGCCGGGCCGCGCCGCGCCGGACCGCGCCCTTTGGGGCACCCTCAGCGCTTTGGGTCCGCTTATTGCGCTTGGACGACGATAAGTGCGCCCAAAGCGATAAGAGTGACCCAGATCAGGTCGGCGCCCCGCCGTTTCGCTGGTTGGCTGCCAGGCGGCTTGGAGCTTGGACCACCGGGCGGATCAGGCCCTTGTCGCCGAGCTTGCTGGTCACGACGTCCTTGGCTCGCTCCATCCCGAGGTCAACGACCGCCTTGGCCTTTTCCGTGGCTGTGTCGATGGCGGTCCGTCGTGCCGTCCGGTTGATCTTTTGGTTCAGTTGTTGGTTCAGTTGCTTGGAGCGCTGCTGGGCGACGGTCGCGATGTACACACCAGCAGCGAAGCCCGCAACGAGCCCGAGTCGCAGTCTCATGGTGACTGTTGTAGCCGAAACGCGGCCGGAGCACCACCGAACGCCGGTTCGGTTTCGTCGAGAGGCGACCCGCCTGGTTGGGCGGGACGGTTCCAGGTGGGGCGCTGCTATCGTGCCTTCGTCCTTCCGGGGTAGCTCAATCGGCAGAGCGGTGGCCTGTTAAGCCAAAGGTTCTGGGTTCGAGTCCCAGCCCCGGAGCGTCCCTTGTCCAGAGGAACCCGATCGCTGATGCGAGACGGGGGGAGGCGTCTTCTGAGGCGGAGGGGACGGACGCCTGGGACTACCGTTCTCAAGCGACAGCAGTGACCGGTTGACGGGCCCGATGCCGGGCCTGAGCCGGCGAAGGGCCCGTAGCTCAGTGGTCAGAGCGGGGGACTCATAATCCTTTGGTCGCAGGTTCGATCCCTGCCGGGCCCACCGAACCGAAAAACCCGAGCGCAATGGTCTTGTTGGATTGGGAATCCAAACATCTCGCGGGCAGGACGTACCCCTGACTCATGGCTGAGGTGCCGAAGGCGCCAGGGATGCGGGAGCGATCACTGGGGGCGTGGGAGCTGATCGTCGAGTCCGGGCGGGAATCGCCGGTCCGGGCGCTCGCGTCGGCCGTTGCCTCTTTGCTTGTCCCGGATCGGAAGTAGCCCATCCGTCCGTGTGGTTTGGTCGGATGCTTGCCTGTGTTGGATCCGATCAGGACAGGAGGACGAGTCCTTCGTGCTCAGCGAAGTCGCGGAAGTCTGTTCCGTTTCAATGTGAGCAGCGGGAGGTCGGCCACCAGGCAACGTGCCGCGATCCACGTGTCCTTGACCGGCCGCGGCCGACCTCGCACCTCCGCTCGGGCCGCAAGGCCGCCCCAAAGGCGGGCAACTGCTTGGTCGTACGGCAGCACGTAGAGCCTCCGGGTCCACGTGTGGAACTCGTCGCGGCGCCGTGGTCCCCACGACCGCCGCTCGGCCCACTTTTCCAGCTCGCCCTCGGTGACGAAGGTCGTGGCCATTCGATTGCCGGTCAGGTGGCGGGCGATCAGGTCCGCCGGCCGCCGTTCCTTCTGGAGTTGCGAGGCCACGTCGGTGTCGAGGACGACGAACCCCACGGCAGTCTCCGTCAGGCGAGGTTGGCGTTCCGCGACCGGCGAACGTCGGCCAAGAACTCCTCGAGTTCCTCCTCCGACTCCCAGATGTCCGCCTTCAACTGGTCGGGATCCACCAGCGGCCGCACACCCTGCTCCTCCGCGAGGCGAACGATACGGTCTCGGTAGCACTCTTGCTCGGGGGTCTCGGGTGCCGGGTCGATCGCGAAATTATACGTCGCCGCGGCCTTGGCCCTAACGGCCGAGGCGGGGTA
>JAUTXM010000049.1 GCA_030838025.1 Acidimicrobiaceae bacterium | reverse complement strand
AGGCGCAGCCACGTGCTGCGCACGCCGTACATGGCGTTGTAGGTCGACAACAACATTTCCGCGGCCGCCTTGGTGGCGCCGTAGGGAGTCAAGGGCGCCAGCGGTGTGCGTTCATGGATGGGAAAATGCCTCGCCGGTCCCACCACCGCATTGGTGGAGGAGAAGACAAAGGTGCCGACACCGCAGCGGCGGGCCTGCTCCAACAGCGCGGCAGTGACGGTCACGTTGGCCGTGAAGGTCTCGGCCGGCCGGTCGACCGACCGCAGGACAGAGGTCGCGGCCGCCAGGTGGACGATGGTGTCGACCCCGGGCTGGACCACCTGCTCAACCGCCCCGGGAGCGCGCAGGTCGACCAAGGCCGACTTCACGTCGGCGTCGGGGTATCGAACCAGGTCGGCGACGAGCACTTCGGCGCCGCTGGCCCGCAGTCCCCGGACGACGTGCGAGCCGATGAAACCCGAGCCGCCTGTCACCACGATTCGCCGCCCCGCCAAGGGCGGCGTCATTGGCCGCTCGCCATGGTGGCGGCCGTCGTGCGCCAGCGGACCTCGGGGAGGAGTGCGGCGAGATTGACCCGATCACGGTGGCGGTCGATGATCCCGAACATGGAACTGAGAAGGGTCTCGCTCAGGAGGTGCGGCATCAGACCCAGCTCCAGGAGCCCGGTGTGGGCCGCCCGGTAGTAGTGGTCCTCCGCCTCCACCCGGGGATTGTCGATCATCTCGACCCGGCACCGACCGGGATACACCCGGGCGACCGTCTCGGCGATCTCCCGTATCGACATTTGCTCGGTGAACTGGTTGAAGACCCGGAACTCGCCCGCCTCGGCCGGGTTCTCGCAACTGATGCGGATGCACTCCACGGTGTCGACCAGGTTGATGAACCCGCGTACCTGGCCGCCCTGCCCGTAGACCGTGAGCGGCTCGCCGAGGACCGCCTGGATGGCCATCCGGTTGAGGACCGTGCCGAAGACGGCGTCGTAGTCGAAGCGCGTCGCCAGTCGAGGGTCGAGCGTCGTCTCGTCGGTTTCTTGGCCGTAGACCACCCCTTGGTTGAGGTCGGTGGCCCGCAGACCCCAGATCCGGCAGGCGAACTCGATGTTGTGGCTGTCGTGCACCTTGGACAGGTGATAGAAGGACCCGGGCCGCTTCGGGTACAGCACCCGGTCGGTGCGGCCCTTGTGGGTGATGTCGATCCAGCCCTCTTCGATATCGATGTTGGGCGTGCCGTACTCCCCCATCGTCCCCAGCTTGACCAGGTGGATGCCGGGATTGGTGTCCGCAATGGCGTACAACAGGTTCAAGGTGCCGACCACGTTGTTGTGCTGGGTGTAGACCGCGTGGCGCTGATCGATCATCGAGTAGGGCGCCGACCGTTGCTCGGCAAAATGAACGACTGCGTCAGGCCGGAATTCCTCGATCATCCGGTGGGTGAACGTGGCGTCGGTCAGGTCGCCGTGGAACAGGGCGATTTGCCGGTCGGTCAGCTCACGCCAGACCTGGATGCGCTCGGTCGGCGCGGCGATCGGGACCAGGCTGTCGACCCCAAGCTCGACGTCATACGACCGGCGCACAAAGTTGTCGGCGATCCCGACGTCGTGGCCGCGGGCCGACAGGTGCAGGGCACTGGGCCAGCCCAGGTAGCCGTCGCCGCCAAGAACAAGAATGCGCACGCCTTCTCCTCAATCAGTGGGTCTATTAGGGGGCTAATCGCGGGCAACACGACGCCGGCTCGGCATACTGCTCTCCGTACCGGCGGACTGTGTCGGGTTGCTCTTACCCAGACAAGATGAGATTCCTATGAGAATTTTTCGCGTCGACGACGCCGTTCGTGCTCTCTTACCGGTTTGGAACGCTTTTGGTGCGGCGCGGACCTAGCTCCGCCGTCAGGTGGCCGCAACGGGTGGTTGTCGGCGCGGCATTGGCGGCGGCCGGCGCCGCCCTGGCGGCATGGCGCCGCACACATCGGTCCTCGTCTGCCCCCGGTGGCCCGACGCTCGTGCGGGGCCGGACCTCGCGAAATGTGATGGTCGCTCGAACAGCCGCCCGGATCGGTCGTGGCTACGCCGCTGACTCGGCCCGTCAGATCTTCGCGGACGCCTCCCGGCGCCAGGAACTTCAGGCCCAGCGGCAGTTGCGCACCGCTACGGAAGTGGCCGAGACGTTGGGCTCCATGAAGGGGGCGTTGATGAAGCTCGGGCAGCTGGCCAGCTACCTGGACGCGGGTATGCCGCAACCGGTGCGCGACGCCCTGTCGACGCTCCAGCAGGACGCTCCTTCGATGGCCCCGGAGCTGGCGGCGGCCGTGATCGAGGAGGACCTGGGCATGGCGCCCGATGCGCTGTTCGAGACCTGGGACCCGGTGCCGATCGCGGCGGCCTCGATCGGCCAGGTCCACCGGGCCATCACCCTTGACGGCGTCGCAGTCGCCGTGAAGGTCCAGTACCCGGGCGTCGACCAAGCCATCGGCGCCGATCTGGACAACACGGCGGCCTTGCTGGCCCTGGCGAGCATGGTCTTTCCCGGCCTCGACGCCAAGCCGTTGGTCAAGGAGTTGCAGGCCCGCCTCACCGACGAACTGGACTACCGCCTCGAGGCCGAGAGCCAGCGGCGCTTCGCCGAGGCCTTCGCCGGGCATCCGTTCATCCACATTCCGGCCGTCCGCACCGACTTGTCGTCGGGCCGGGTCCTGACGTCGGAGCTGGTCACCGGGGCTCGCTACGACGACCTGGCGGACTGGTCGCAGGGGGAACGGGACCTGGCGGGCGAAACCATCTTCCGGTTCGTCTTCGGGTGCCTCTACCGGCTGCACGGATTCAATGGCGACCCTCATCCGGGCAACTACCTGTTCCATGGCGGCGGACGGGTCACGTTCCTCGACTTCGGCCTGGTGAAATGGTTCGAGCCCGCCGACGTGGCGATGCTGGCGCGCATGGTCGACACGATCGTGTTGCAGCGGGACCCCCATGCCTTCCGCCAGGCGGTGGAGGCGGCCGGGTTCCTGAAACCGGCCCCTTCATTGACCGACGACCAGGTCGTGCGCTACCTGAGCCACTACTACCAGCTGGTGTTGGAGCCCGGTGCGACGACGTGCACCCCGGAATACGCCAGTGAGACGATCCGGCGCTTCTTCGACGCCAGTGACGAGGTGGTGAAACACGCCAACGTGCCGGCGACATTCGTGATCCTCCAGCGCATCAACCTGGGGCTGTACGCCGTGCTGGCGGGGCTGCGGGCCACCGCCGACTGGCGTCGCATCGCTGAGGAGATCTGGCCGTGGGTGGCGGCGCCGCCGTCCACCGAGCTGGGTCGATCCGACGCCGCCTGGCGCGCCCGCGCCCGCGACTAGGAGGTCAGCGATGAGCGACCCCATTGCTCGTCCGGAAAGTTCTCCATGTCATAGGCCGTGAGCTCGGGGCGAGCCGGCGCGGGGCGCGAGGGCTGCACCCACGGTGCCGTCCGTTCGGGGGGCTCGGCCGGCATCGGTCGGCGCCACTCCGGTGGATCCCCCGCCTCCTTCGGGCCGTCGTAACGTACGACCAACAGGTAGTAGGCAGCCATCGTTCCGACGATGAGAACAATCCACGCCGCTATGACCGGGCCGAGAAACGGCATTCCAGCTCCTAGTAGCAATCCGGGCACTGACGGCGCTCCTCTGGTGCAGAACGCCACCGGGGTCCCGGGTGACTAAATGTCGTAGCAACCCAAGGTATCAGCCGTCGCCGCCAACGCTGACCGCCTGCAGCGTCGGGGAGCACCCATGAGTCTGGTACGGGTCTGAGGCTCTGGCAGGGATTTGCCACCCCTGTGCGGTGACAAATCCACACCAAAACCAGCACGCACGACTCGCCTCCGGACGGGCAGCTCGGGGGGGAGGACTCGAACCCCCAATGGCAGGGCCAGAACCTGCTGTGTTGCCGATTACACCACCCCCGATTGGGCGTAGGTCACCTTAGCCGCTGGGTACCTGACGGCGGACACGCTCACTCACGCCCACCAGCCGGCGAAAGCCGACGATGCGGCCCAGGGCCACTTCGACCGTCTCCTTGGCGAACTGGGGTACCT
>JAUTXM010000008.1 GCA_030838025.1 Acidimicrobiaceae bacterium | reverse complement strand
GAAGAGCGGCGCCGCGAGATCCTGGCCGAAGCCATCGCCATCAACGCCCGGATGCGAGAACAGGTCCGGGCCAAACGGGCGGTGCTCGACGGCTTCCTCTCGGAACTCGAATCCAAGGCCGCGCACTACACGGCGCTGGCAATCGAGCTGGGGCTCGACCAGCCCATCCCCGCCACCACGGCGGCCGGCTGAGCGGGAAAGCCGAGCGCGGCTGCCGCCCCCGACCCGCCGGCCGCCGACCGCGGCCCGACGACTGCGGCCCGCCGGTCCCCCGACCCGGTGAGCCCGGCCCGTCGCCGACTGCGGCCTGCCGGCCCGGTGAGCCGGGCCCCCCGGGCCGCAGACCCGGGCCGCCGACTGCGTCAAACCACTCTGAATGACGCCGCGGTCCCGGTCCTTCCAAGCCGGCTGGCGACGACCTGATACGTCCCTCGCCGGGTGCTGTCCCATGACCCGGCGCTGTACGCCGTGCTCTGACCCGGTGCGAGCACCGGCGATGCGCAGGTTGCGGTGCACGCGATGGCGGGACCGGTCGTCGTAACCGGGGTCCCGCTTCCGGTGATCGTGGCCTTGGCGCCGATACCCGCGATCGACGGCGCGGTGCAGGTACGGCCCGACACATTTCGCAGCACCAGGTTGATGTCGACGGCGTCGCCGACGGCATAACTGTTCCTGTCGGTAACAGTGCTGTACGCCAGGTCGCTCGGCCCACAATCAGCCGCCGGCCCGGTGGTTGTGGTCGCGGCCTTCGTCGTGGTGGTCCTCGCCCCCGGGACGGTTGTCGCCGACGTGGTGTTGGTTGTGACGTGATGGGCCGCCGACGTGGGCGTGACCCCGCCGCCCGCGCCCCCCGGCGTGCCGGGGCGGGCGGTCACCGTCGAGGAGCTACCGCTCCCGCCGCCACCGGCACCCACCCCGTCGCCCCCGCTGCCGCCCGGGATCGCCGGACCACTCGACCCACTCGACCCCGTCGTGGCCGTAGTCCCGGAGGTTCCCGACGCGCCGGTCGCGACCCGCCGGCCGTGGTCCGCCCCACCGCCGCCGAGGGTGACCCCCACGGCAAGCAGCGCGGCAACCACAAGCGACCCCCCCGCCACGACGCCAACGCGCCGCCGGGTCCGAAGGCGCCGGCCACGACGGTAGACCCGTTCCAAGTGGGCGTCGGGGTTCCAACTCGGTTCGGGCGTGCCGATGTCGCTCATATCACCAGTGCGTCCTCTCGGAAATCCTTCCCCAGCCGGATGCGCAACCCGTCGAGGCCCCGGCGCAGGTGCGTGCTCGCCGTCCCCGCTGACACCCCGAGGGCCACCGCCACCTCGTCCTCGCGCAACCCGCTCAGATATCGCAGCACCACCGCTTGGCGTTGGCGCCGGGGCAGCGACTGCAACGCCCCGATCAGGGCCATGCGAAGCGTCGCCGCCTCGGTGCCGTCGAGCGGGTCCTGGGCGGTGAGGGCGGGTACCCGACGGCGGCTGGCGTCGATGGCCAAGTTCGAGGCGACGCGCAACACCCAGCCGTCCCGGTAGGGGAGCGACTGGATCTTGGGCCAGTGGGCGTACGCCCGTGCCATGGCCTCGGCCGCCACGTCCTCGGCCGCGGCCGGGTTGCCGAGCAGGCGATAGGCCACCTTGGCCGCCCGGGTGAACAACTGGCGGTAGGCCGCCTCGAACGAATCGTCGGTCGGCCCAAACCCGACCTCATCGTTGCGCTCGGCCCGTGCCATCACTCACTAAACGGCGCAGTCCCCTCGTTCCGCGACACCTGGTACCAGAAACGGCACGAAACCTAGCCTGAGCCGGGTGTCGCTCGGTGACCCCATCCGCCGATCCATCCTCCGTGACGCCATCGGCATCGGTGTGGCCACGGGCGCCTATGGCGTGTCCTTCGGCGCCATCTCGGTCACCGGCGGGCTGTCACTGCTCCAGACCTCCGCGCTGTCGCTGCTCATGTTCACGGGTGCGTCACAGTTCGCCATGGTGTCGCTCATCGGGGGCGGCGGCAGCCCCATCGCCGGGGCGGCCACGGCCGTCCTGCTCGGGACCCGGAACGCGTTCTACGGCCTGCGCCTCTCCCGAGTCATCGGCGGCCCAGGCCGGCGCCGCGGGTTGGGCGCCCAGTTCGTGATCGACGAGACCACGGCGATGGCGGTGGCCGCCGACTCCGACGCTGCCGCCCGGCTGGCGTTTTGGGCCACGGCCGTGTCGGTGTTCACGCTCTGGAACCTGGGCACCATCCTCGGGGCGGTCGGCGCCCAGTCCATACCCGACCCCAAGACACTGGGACTCGATGCCGCTGCCCCGGCTGCCTTTCTCGCCCTCCTGGCGCCTCGAATGACGCGACGCCACCTGTGGGCCGTGTCACTGGGGGCGGCGCTGGTGGCCCTGGCCTCGGTGCCGTTGGTGCCCGCGGGGGTCCCGGTCCTGCTGGCCGCGTTCGTGACGGTCGTGGCCGCCCTACGGCTGGAAGGTCGGGGAAAAGGGTGACCGTGTGGGCGGCGGTCATCGGTGCTTCCCTCGGGTGTTACCTACTCAAGCTGGCCGGGCTCTCGGTACCCCGGGAACTGCTCGACGACCGTCGTCTGGCGCGCATCTCCACCCTGCTGCCCGTTGCGCTCCTCGCAACACTTGCCGTCACGCAGACGTTTTCGACCGGCCGCCACGTCATGGTCGACGCCCGCGCCGCGGGCTTGGCGGCTGCGGCCACGGCCCAACTGCTCCGCGCCCCGTTTCTCCTCGTGGTGGCCTCGGCGGCCGCGACCACCGCGGCGGTCCGCCTTATTCACTAGCCGATAGACGGACGAGGATCGGTCGAACAGGGGGAGGCCGGAGTACAAACTGTCGTCCCCACGACACTTTGTACTCCGGCTCCCCCCGAAGAGACCGCCTGCGGGAACTGGGAAACCTCCGGCCGAGCGATTGTTCTTGGCGGAGGGAGTGGGATTTGAACCCACGGTGGGCAAAGCCCACAACGGTTTTCGAGACCGTCCGATTCGGCCGCTCTCGCATCCCTCCTTGACGGCTCGACCAGGTTACTCCGAGACGCATCGCCGTTCGGCGAAGAACGCCTCGAGCAGCTGGGCCGAGGGCTCGGCGAGGATCCCTCGCACGATCGGGAGCTCGTGGTTGAGGCGTGGATCGGCGCACAGGTTGTAGAGCGAGCCGCAGGCGCCCGCCTTGGGATCGGTGGCCCCGAACACCAGCCGCCCGACACGCGCCGCGACCAGGGCACCGGCGCACATGGGGCACGGCTCCAGGGTGACGACCATGGTTGCGCCCGACAGCCGCCAACCACCGACGGCGGCCGCGGCCGCCCGCAGGGCCAGCATCTCGGCGTGGGCGGTCGGGTCGTGGCGCACCTCGCGCTCGTTGTGCGCTCGGGCCACCACCGCGCCGTCGAGCACGACCACCGCGCCGACGGGCACCTCGCCGAGGTCGGCGGCTCGGCCCGCTTCCTCGAGCGCCAGCGCCATGGCTTCGTCGTCAGTCATGCTGCGGCGCTCAGAGGGAGATCTCGGTGACCTCGGGTGGCGGGCACACCCGGTTGTAGATCTCGGTCGTCAGGTTTTCGACCGCCTTGGTCAGGTCGGTGTTCTGCTTCAGCAGATCCTGGATGCCCTCGGTGTTCTTGTAGGTGTGGACGGCCAGCTCCGAGGAGATCTGGTCGGCCCGCTTGGCCGCAATGAGCAAGATGGCCCCTTGCAGTCCTGCGACCATCGAGAGCATCAAGTTCAAGAGGATGTAGGGGTAGGGGTCGAAGCCATGCTTGCCGTGGGCCCCACCCAGGTAGAAGAGGCTGTTGACGATCGCCCACACCGCCATGGTGCCGAGGAAGATGATGACGAATGGCCAGGAGCCCATTCCGTTGCGAACCTTGTCGGCGGCCCGCTCGCCCACGGTCAGTTGGTCGCCTGACCGCACCCCTGGATGGCGGTGCCACAGGCTGGGCAGAGTCATCGAAGCGCTCCCTTCATTGCACGTGCTTGTCATCATGGCGCCATGGCGGCGGTTTGCGGGGTACCCCTCGTGGGGATCGCCATCAGTGGGCCAGGGCTTGAGCGACCGTGGTCACCTGGGCGGGCGCCACGCTACGCCAGTAGGCCGAGTCGTGAAATCCCCGGCCGAACGATCCCTGATACCCGGCCGGCAATCCGGACACGAAGCGCCGAGTGGCTTGATAGAAGGGGTCGCCCGTGCCGCAGTCGACGCGAACGGTGAGGCCGGTCAGTCGCCTTTGCTCGGCGAAGACATCGAAACGGTGGTAGTCCGTAGGCCCGTCAAATGCACCGGGCGCTGTTTGCCCAGGGCTGGTCCATAGCGCCGGACTGGCCGCGGCGACGGCGAAGAAACGGGCCGTTGCGCGCTCGGCCGCCAATAGTGATCCGTACCCGCCCATCGACCACCCGATCAGCGCCCGCCGAGTTGTCGCAGTGTGCTGCTCGACAAGGGGGATGAACTCTTCCAACAACATCGAGAGGGCGTCGGTACCATCGACCCGGGCGTGCCAGTACGAATCAGGGCCGCCGTCAACCGCAGCGACCGCCAACGGTGCCTTGACCGACTCGACCACGTCGGGGAGATGTATCTGGTCGAACGCGAAATGGTGATCCTCGCCTCGACCGTGTAGGCAAAAGATCACGGCTCGTGGCGGCTGGCTCGGGGTGGCGAGGGACCAGCCGACTGTTCGCCCCATGTGCGTACTGGCGAATTGGCCATTGATGACGGTGACCCCTGAAGGTGCGACATTGTGGTCCGGGCTTCCTTCCAGCCCAACGCTGTGTAGGAGTTGATCGCGCCGGGGGCCGCCGATTGCACCCAGCGCGCCCGCGCCGACCGCCACAACGGCGCCGGTACCGGCACCGATTCCAATCAGCATCTGCCTTCGGGTGAGCTTGGCCACAGCCCGGCAACGGTACAAGGTTTCGTCTGAACGATCGCGTCATCGACGACGTCGAGCATATCGACCGGATTTCGCTCGCACGTGCGGCTCTCACTTCGGAGCAGTCGAACTCCTTTCGGCAGCCGAATGAGCGGTTATCGAGTCCGCAATACCCGATCTGGCAACTCGGCATTCAAGGCGCGCACGGAAGGCGTTTCCGTCTGAACGTACAACGTATATCCCCAAACCCGGCGCGAAATGAGCGATACTGTTTTCCCGGAAGTGCAAATAGTCTCTCCGATGTCCTATTGTGTGGCCCGTATCGTCTTGTCACGTAAAGGAGTTCAATGGCCAAACGCCAAGTCGTGAGCTACAGCTACACCTGTGATGTCTGCGGGGACCCCATCGCCGACTCAGATGCGGACAGCGCAACGCGTAAGGTCAGCTGGGAAGGCACCGACTATTCTCTCGATGTTTGTGCCAAGCACGGTTCGGCGTTGGCCGATGTCCTGTCTCAGCTAAAGGGATTCGTCGATGCCGGTCATCGAGACGCCGGCCGTCGCGGTCGTCGTGCTGCCGCCTCAGCGTCGGTCGCGGCGCCCCGGGCGCCGCGGGGAAGTCGCGCCACCGCGACGAAATCGACGTCGGGCACTGCGCCCAAGCGAGGCGATCTGAGCGCTGTTCGTGCGTGGGCTCGCGACAACGGGCACAAGATAAATGAGCGCGGTCGGATTCCCGGCGCCTTGTTGGCGGCATTTGACGCAGCCCACGGTCCCACCGCGTCCACACCTGACCCGGAGGCCACGCCCCCACGCAAGCGGGGTCCTCGCAAGGCACGCGCGGCTGCGAAGGCGACCAAGGCCGCGAAGGCAGCCGCCGAGTAGCGCAGCTGCATGTGGGTGGGTCCGGTCCTCGGCGGAGAGGGTGGGATTTGAACCCACGGTGGGTTGCCCCACACACGATTTCCAATCGTGCCGATTCGGCCGCTCTCGCACCCCTCCAGGTGTCGGGCTGTCACGCTACCGCCCGCGTCAGCCCTCCCGCCCGGTACCATGCGTGCAGCAGTCCGATGCTCGGTGCGACGGTCGGGTCCTGCGCAACGACGCACCGTGAACCGGGTCAGGGCCTGACGGCAGCAGCCCTCAGCGGATCGTGTTGTGTGCCGCAGTCAGCCTGACCGCCGCACCG
>JAUTXM010000466.1 GCA_030838025.1 Acidimicrobiaceae bacterium | reverse complement strand
CGATTGGCAGTTTGGCGGGCTTTGGCAGTTTTGCCGTCACGCGTCCGGGAGAACTGACAGAGTCGGCAGAACTGACAATCGATTTGCCGCTGGGACCGGTTGGGGACGAACCGTGACCGGCCCACGGCCCCGCAGGGCCTGAGGCCCACGGTGTTGGGTGCCCGATGAGCCCGGGGCGGGGATGACGAAAGGCCCGGTATCGTACGCCGCCGGGCGGGCCTCGGACGCAGCCAGGGGCCGGGCGGTGGCATCGCCCACCATCATCCGTTCGGCGTCGGGGACCGTTCCCAACGCCAAGCCGCTATCGGGCGTGCAGCGCGCGGTCTGGGCCGCCCATCGCGAACGCGTAAACCATCGATGCGCAGGCCCTAACGAGCCGGTGCAGGCAGTGGGGCTAGATGGACTCGAACCATCGACCTCAGCATTATCAGTGCTGTTGTCACTGATGCATAAATGGCTCTGACCAGCCACTTCGCGACTGCGAAGTGCCCTCAAGCGGGCTCCGTGCCCGCTGCGTGCCCGTTCCCATCGGACACCACCGGTCGGAATCGGTTCTCCAAGGCCAGAGCCGCGTCGCGATCGGCTCCCTCGCTGACGTGGGCATAGAGCTCCATTGTGAGTCGAGAGCTGGCGTGGCCCGCCCTGCCCTGCATCACCCTCGGATGGACGTTCTCGTCCACGAGCGCGCTCATGGCGACATGCCGAAGGGCGTGGAATGTCAGGGCTGGGTCGAGCCCCGCTCGCTGCACCGCGGGACGGAATGCCCGTTCTCCGAAGCGGCGCCGGAGGATGCCGCCCCTCGGACCGACGAAGACCAGGTCCGTTCTTTCCACGCCGGGGCGGTGCTCGGCCACGTGGCGGGTCAGCTCCTCGATCAGGAACAGGGGCGCCGTGATCGTCCGGCGGCTGCCCGCCGTCTTGGCCTCGCCCGCCATGACCCGAACCTGACCGGCGACCTCCTCAACCACCTGGGCGACGGTGACGGTCCGTCGCATGAAGTCGACGTCGCAGACGCGAAGGCCGATCGCCTCCCCCCAACGGAGGCCGAGGACGCCGCCGACCAGGACCAGCGCCCGGTAGCGATCCTCGATCGCGTCCGCCAGGCGCACAAGCTCCTCAGCCGCTAGCGGCTTGCGGTCCGGTGGCCGCACCTTCGGAAGGGCAACCTTTCGAGCCGGCGACCGGGCGATCAGATCCGAGTCGACGGCGGCGTTGAGGACCGCTCGGACGGCGGCGACATCCCGGACGACAGTGGCCGGCGAGACATCTCGGGATCGGGCGTCGACCGCTGCCTGTACATGCATGGGGGTGATGGACGAGAGCGGGCGCGGGCCGAGGTGGGGCATGAAGACCTCGAGGCCTTGGCGATCCCGTACCACGGAGTTCGCTCGCTTGCCGGGTCGCCGTAGCCACTGCTCGGCCCACTGGGCGAACGTGATCCTCCCCGCCCTCGGGTCGACGTATTGGCCTCGGGCCATGTCGGCCTCGAGCATCACGAGCCATCGGGCCGCGTCGCCCTTCGAGGCGAACGTCTCCGGAGCCGGTATGTCCTGGCCCGAGCCATCCGGGTAGCGCGCCTGCCACCGTCCTGAGGGCAACTTGCGGATCCGACCGAACCTGCGACGTGACGTCATATCACTCCTCCTTGTCGATGTCGACGATGAAGGGTCTGGTAGGGGACGCCGGCAGCGGTCCCGATCTCACGCCAGCTGCAACCGGCGACCCGTGCGGCCTCAACAGCGGCGGCGAGTTGACGGTGGGCGTTCACGACCATTGTGGCGGCTTCCCCGACTCCGCACAACGGATCCCCAGCACCGAATGGCTGGTGGCCCGCCGTCTCAATCAGCGACGATCCGGCAGGCGGGTTGAATGCCGGCTGCGGCCTGGATGTCTCAGGTTGAGACGGGTCAAGGTCGCCGTGCAGGCGCGGGTCGAAGAGCCGCAGGTGCTCAGGCTGGTCGGCCACTCGAGCGCCACCCCGACGCCGTTCACCGCCTGACCGACAACGTTCGCCAGGCCGACCGGGTCGAGCGGGCCGCCCTGGCCGACCTCCGCGCCGGCGACGTCGGGCGGGCCGTTCGCTGGTACGCGTCCAATGGCCGGATCGTGTCCAGCCCCGATCGAGACCAGGCACTCGACACCGTGGTCGCTGGCTGGTCGGACGATGTGACCGCCGGGGTGGACACCACGATGCTGGCCTGGCGGAAAGCCAACGTGGCCCAGCTCAACACGCGGGCCCGAACCTGGATGACCGCCACCAGCCGCCTGACCGGCCCGACGCTCGTGGCGCCCGGCGGCCAGATTTACCGTGCCGGCGACTGGATCGTGACCCTCGCGCCCGGCGCTCGGGGCGAGCTGGTAACCAGCGAACGGGGCACCGTCACCGGCGTCGATCCGACCGCCGGCACCCTATTCGCCCGCATGGACGACGGACGCGTCCAGCGTTTCGGGACGGAGGACACCGGCGCAGAGCGGCTCTCCCACGGGTACGCGGTGACCGTGCACCGCTCGCAAGGGTCGACGGTCGACAC
>JAUTXM010000366.1 GCA_030838025.1 Acidimicrobiaceae bacterium | reverse complement strand
TGCCGGCGGGCCCAATCACCGGGGTCGTGCTGGCCAACGAACTGCTGGACAACCTGGCCATTGACCTGCTCGAGTGGCATGACGGCCGCTGGCACGAGGTCCGGGTGGCCGCGGCCGGCGTGGCGGGCGACGAGCTGGTCGAGTTGCTCGTGCCGGCGCCGCCTGACGTGGCGGCTGAGGCGACCCGCCTGGCTGGTGAGCCCGCAGAGGGCGCCCGCATCCCCCTGCAACGGGAGGCGGTCGCGTGGCTGCGGCAGGCCCTGGCAACGGTCGAGGCGGGGCGCGTGATCCTCATTGACTACGCCGACACCACCGACGCCCTCGCTCGGCGCCCCTGGGGAGACTGGCTCAGGACGTTCCGGCAGCACCAGGGCGCCCTTTTCCCGATTCAGTCGCCGGGGACGCAGGACATCACGTGCGTGGTGGCCTGGGACCAGCTGGCGGTTGCCCGGCCGCCCAACGACAACCGGACGCAAGCGGAGTGGCTGACCTCACAGGGGCTGGAGCCCTTGGTCGAGGCGGCCCGGGCGACGTGGCGGGAGCGGGCCGCCATCGGGGACCTAGCCGCCTTGGCTGCCCGGAGCCGGGTGAATGAGGCGGGGGCGCTGACCGACCTGGGTGGTTTGGGGGGTCATCGGGTTCTCCAGTGGATCATCGCCGGAGCGGCGTAGTGTCGAAGTCATGACGGCGACAGACGAGCAGGCAGACGGTCAGGGTCCGACGATCGAGGCCTACTACTTGGAGAGCCGGACGTTTCCACCGCCCGAGGGGTTCGCGGACGAGGCGCTGATCAGCGACGACGGGATCTACGCCGAGGCCGAGGACTGGCAGGCGTTTTGGGCCGAGCAGGCCAAGGAACTCGACTGGTTCAAGCCGTGGGACACGGTGCTCGAGTGGGACCTCCCCTTCGCCAAATGGTTCGTCGGGGGCAAGCTCAACGTGTCCTACAACTGCCTGGACCGCCATGTGGCGGGCGGGCGGGGCGATCGGGTGGCGTTCCACTGGGAGGGGGAGCCGGGTGACACCCGGACCATCACCTACGAGCAGCTGCTTGACGAGGTGCAGCGCTTCGCCAACGTGCTCAAGTCGCTGGGCGTGCAGCGGGGGGACCGGGTGGCGATCTACATGCCGATGGTCCCCGAGCTGCCGGTGGCCATGCTGGCTTGCACGCGGATCGGGGCCGCCCATTCGGTGGTCTTCGGCGGGTTCTCGGCCGACGCCCTGAAGGGGCGGATCAACGACGCGTCGGCCAAGGTGCTCGTCACCGCCGACGGCGGGTTCCGGCGGGCGGCGCCGTCGCTGCTGAAGCCGGCGGTCGATATCGCGCTCGAGGACACCCCCTCGATCGAGCATGTGGTGGTGGTGCGCCGGACCGAAACCGATGTGGCCATGACCGAGGGACGCGACCAGTGGTGGCACGACCTGATGGGCGCCGCCGACCTGGCGGCGGAGTGCGAGCCCGAGCAGATGGACGCCGAGGACCTCCTGTACCTGCTGTACACCAGCGGGACGACGGCCAAGCCCAAGGGGATCATGCACACCACCGGGGGCTACCTGACCCAGGTGGCGTTCACGCACAAGTACGTCTTCGACCTGCACGAGGATCGGGACGTGTACTGGTGCGCCGCCGACATCGGCTGGGTCACCGGGCACAGCTACATCGTGTACGGGCCGCTGGCCAACGGCGCCACCTCGGTGATGTACGAGGGGGCGCCCGACACACCGGACAAGGACCGCTGGTGGTCGATGATCGAGAAGTACGGGGTGACGATCCTGTACTGCGCCCCGACCGCTATCCGCACGTTCATGAAATGGGGCCTGCGCTACCCCGAGGCGCACGATCTTTCGTCGCTGCGCGTCCTCGGGACCGTCGGCGAGCCCATCAACCCCGAAGCGTGGATGTGGTACTGGGAACACATCGGTGGCGGGCGATGCCCGGTCGTCGACACCTGGTGGCAGACCGAGACGGGGGCCATCATGATCTCCGCCCTTCCCGGCGTGACCACGTTGAAGCCCGGGTCGGCGACATTTCCCCTACCCGGGATCGGCGCCGAGGTGGTGGACGAGTCTGGTCAGTGCGTGACGGTCGGCGGGGGGTACCTGACCCTGACCCAGCCGTGGCCGTCGATGCTGCGGGGGATCTACGGCGATCCCGAGCGGTACCAGTCGACGTATTGGAGCCGCTTCGAGGGTCGCTACTTCGCCGGCGACGGGGCCAAGCTGGACGACGAGGGGTACCTGTGGCTCCTCGGTCGGGTGGACGACGTGATGAACGTCTCGGGTCATCGGATTTCGACCACCGAGGTGGAGTCGGCGTTGGTTGACCACCCCACGGTGGCCGAGGCGGCGGTGGTCGGGGCGAAGGATGCCACCACCGGCCAGGCGATCATCGCCTTCGTGACGTTGAAGGCCGACGCGGCGGCCGACGAGTCGCACGGCGAAGACCTTCGGGAGTATGTGGCCAACAAGATTGGGAAGTTCGGGCGGCCCAAGACGATCGTGTTTACCGACGACCTGCCAAAGACCCGGTCCGGCAAGATCATGCGGCGGCTGCTCAAGGATGTGGCCGAGGGTCGCGACCTGGGCGACACGACGACGCTCGCCGACGCTTCGGTGGTCGAGGAGATCAAGCGTCGGTCAACGGTCAATCCGAGCGAGGACTGACCATCGCCGCTGTTGACCACGGGCCGGTCGGGCCGGACGGGCCGGTCGTCTCTGCTGGCGCTGGCGCGCGGCCGGGGTATTGGCGTTGGCGGGGGGCTCTGCCGGCGCCGGCGGGGCGGGCGGTCGTCTTCGATCTGGACGGCGTCCTCTCCGACGCCGTCAGCCGCCAGCACTTCCTCGAGGCAGGGCGTCGCGACTGGGACGGCTTCTTCGCGGCCTGCGGCGACGATCCCCTGATCGACGAGGTGGCCCGGCTACTCGAACTGCTCGACGACGACCTCCGGATCGTGCTGCTGACCGGCCGGCCACTGAAGGTGCAACCCCAGACGCTGGCGTGGTTGGAGCGTTTCCAGCTCCGCTGGGACCTGTTGATCATGCGCCCCTATGGCGACTACTCGGCCGCCCGTTCGTTTAAGCGGGTGACGGTTGGCGAACTACGGGAGTACGGGATGCAACTGGAGTTGGCGTTCGAGGACGATCGCCGCAACGTAGAGATGTTCCGGGCGGAGGGGGTTCCATGCGTCTACATCCATTCGGGCTACTACGACTGAACATCGGGACGTTCTTGCCGCGGAAAACGGCGCGGGTGGCACTACCTTCGCGTGGGAAAGAAAAGGACACGACATGAGCAAGAACACCATCAAGACGGTCATCCTGTTGGCGTTCATCGGCGGGCTCTTCATGCTCGTCGGCCAGCTGATCGGCGGGCGCAATGGCCTCACGATCGCCTTCTTCATTGCGATCGCGTTCGTCGGCTTCCAGTACTGGATGTCCGACACCATCGCCATCAAGGCCGCGAGGGCGGTGCCGGTGAGTGAGGCGCAGATGCCGGAGTACTACGCCATCGTGCGGGACCTGACCCAGCGCGCCGGCCTTCCGATGCCGAAGTTGTTCGTGACGCCGGACATGCAGCCCAACGCCTTCGCCACAGGGCGCAGCCCCAATCACGCCGCGGTTGCCGTGACACGGGGAATCCTCGAGATTTGCAGCTGGGACGAGATGAAGGGCGTGCTGGCGCACGAGCTCTGTCACGTCGGCAACCGGGACATCCTCATCACGTCGATCGCGGCCAGCCTGGCGTTGGCGATCACCTTCGTGTCTCGGTTTGCGTTGTTCTTCGGCGGGGGAGGAGACCGCGACGGGAACCTCTTCGAGCAGTTGGCGCTGATCATCCTGGCGCCGCTCGCGGCCACGATCCTTCAGTTGGCACTGAGCCGCAGCCGCGAGTACGAGGCGGATCGATGCGGGGCGCGGATGTTGGGGGATGGGGAGCCCCTCGCCCGGGCCCTGGCCAAGTTGGAGGCGGGGGCGAGGCAGGTGCCGATGAACATCCCGCCGGCCGTGGCGCCGTTGTTCATCGTCAACCCGCTGACCGGTCGCAAGATCGCCTTCAAGAAGCTCTTCGCCGACCACCCGCCCACCGAGGACCGGATCCGACGGCTGCGGTCACGGGAGTGGGCCAACTAGTCCCGCGTCGAGAGCGCTGGTCGCGCCGGTCCCGGCAGAGGCTGTGGCTGCGGCCGTTGCTGTGGCGGTGCTGTCGGGCGGCCCGCGACGGCCGTTCGACGGCAACTGTGGAGGGGACGGCGGCCGGTCAGTCCCGGAAGTTCTCGAACTGCAGCGGGATGCCGAAGTCCTCGGCCTTCAGGGCGGCGATCGTCGCTTGGAGGTCGTCGCGCTTCTTGGCGGTAACCCGGATCTGATCGCCCTGGGTCGACGATCCGACCCCCTTGGGCGCCTTGTCCTTGATGAAGCGGTTGATGGCCCGGGCGTTGTCGGACGAGATGCCGGCCTTGAGGGTGATGGTCTGGCGGACGGTTCCCTTGGCGGCCTCCTCGACCTTCCCGTGGTCGAGGGCCTTCAGGGATACCTTGCGTTTGACCAGCTTCTCCTCCAAGACCACGATCAGGGCGCGAAGCCGATCGTCGGTCGCTGAGTGCAGCCGGATCTCGTGATCGTTGAGTTCGATGGTCGATTCGGTGTTCTTGAAGTCGAAGCGAGTCGTCACCTCGCGGGAGGCCTGGTCAACGGCGTTCTTGACCTCCTGCATGTCGACCTCGGAAACCACGTCGAAGGTGGGCACGGCGACACGCTATCGTCGTCAGCCCTGGGTCGGTGCCCGAGTGGCCAAAGGGAGCAGACTGTAAATCTGCCGGCACAGCCTACGGTGGTTCAAATCCGCCCCGGCCCACTGTTCGAAGTCGAAAGCAGCACCATGTCTACACGATCAGTAGGGATTGGTTGGGAGCGCTGGGATGGTGCTGCGCACGAAGCTCGCGTCTAGCTCTGGGGTTCCATCGGCGCCTTGTCGCCAGCTCTCCTCGATGCGGTCTTGTTGGTGCCGCTAGATACGAGATGCTCTGAATGGCGGTGGCATCGCGGCGTTCCGAGGCGGTGTTGTTGCGCACGTCTATCGGGGGTGTAGCGAGAACTCGCGCGCTGATGCCGCGATCAACGGGCATCTGGCCTTGACCGTATTGATCTGATGATGACCCAGCCATACGGAGGGCCGGGCGGTTGGTTCGAAGGAGCGGGCAAGCACGTGTACTCAACCACGGTGTTGTGTGGGCCGTCGACGATCGGGAATCCATCGTCGGAATAATCCAAGGTGAAGGGTGGACCCCTCTGCTCCAAGCTGTGAAGCCAGGCGATCATGTCCAACTCGACGTCGGGAACGGGTTCATGGGCTCGGACCCAGACGTCATACGCGGACCCATGTAGGTCTACGACTCTCCAATCCACTTGCGAAGTGAATTACGCCGAGTTAGCCGAGCAGCCGTCTGTAGTGTTCTTCGAGTTGCTCCTCGAGCGAAGGGGACTTCCAAAGACTCCCATCCGCTACTGCTTCATGAAGGCACCGAAGCCATTCGTCGGCTTCGTGTGATCGACACTCCACATGTTTGACTGTCATTTCAGCCGCGAACGCCCGAACAACTCGTTCCCGATCACCGTCAGAACTACTCACAGCTGGGTCTCTCTATGGCGTCAGGTGCGACTGCCATCATCAATCCAACCATGAACGGTACGACGTGGCTGACCAGCCGAATACGACTCCGTGGGCGGATATGACCTCATCGGCCGGTGCTCCTGGAGGGCTCGGGGTCCATGAAAATAGCTATCGGGGTACCTTAGTCGCGTCTTGATGTCTCGGCAACGTCCAAAAGAACCGATTCCCCCGACGCAGCGCCGTTACACACGCTGACCTGCGCATTCGTAGGTTCTCGCACCAAGCTAGTCGGTGTCGTTCACCGGTCACACTTTGCACGCGCCTCTAGGGGCCCGCGGGTCAAAGTTGTGGTTTGTCTCCGGACCGCTCGCGGTGATCGACCGCCTCGCCTTTGCGCTTGTGACAGCCGAGCCCCAGCGGGTGAGCTCCATGACCGCCCGACGATTCAGCCTCAACTGGCGGCGCTCGCGTGCCGATGTACCGGCGTGGTCATCGCTGACCATGTCTGTCAAGATCACACGTCGTGGGGCGTTGCGGGCCCCGTAAGGAGGGGCCTCCCCGTGTTCTTACGTTCTGGGCGGAAGTCGCGCCATGTTCTGACGTCCTCGGCATTCGCGGGCGTGTTGCTGGCGTTGCTGTCGGCGCCACTCGCCGCCCAGCCGGCAACGGCCAACACGACGAGCCCTCCGCCGGGCACCGAGCAGCTGTGCGCCACTCCGAAGGTCGGCTTCCGAGCCTGTCTCGCCCTGCGCAAGGTGACCCCCGCGGGCCAGGTGAACCCCTTGGTCGTGTCCGGCTACGGCCCCACCGACATCCAGGGCGCCTACAAGCTGTCCACGTCGAGTGGCGCCGGTCGTACGGTCGCCATCGTCGATGCCTACGACCTGCCGACCGCCGAGTCAGACCTGGCCACCTACCGGTCCAACTTCGGCCTGCCGCCGTGCACGACCGCCAACGGGTGCTTCCGCAAGATCAACCAGACCGGCGGTACGACGCCGCCGGCGGCCAACTCGGGGTGGGGCGGCGAGATCGCGCTTGACATCGACATGGTGTCGGCGGCTTGCCCGCAGTGCAAGATCCTTCTCGTCGAGGCCACCAGCGCCAGCAACGCCAACCTCGGTATCGCCGTCAACCAAGCCGCCTCACAGCCCGGCGTGGTCGCCGTCTCCAACAGCTACGGCGGGCCGGAGTCCTCCAGCGATACCTCGTATGACAACTCCTATTACAAGCACAGTGGCATCGCCGTCACCGCCTCCAGCGGCGACAGTGGCTACGGCACCAGCTACCCGGCTGACTCGCCGTTCGTCACCTCGGTCGGGGGCACCTCGCTCAACCGGGCGAGCAACGCACGAGGCTGGACCGAATCGGCGTGGAGTGGCGCCGGTAGCGGATGCTCGACCTACGAAGCCAAGCCGTCGTTCCAACATGACACCGGCTGTGCCCGCCGCACGATGGCCGATGTGAGCGCCGTGGCCGATCCCAACACCGGCGTCGCGGTCTACGACAGCTACCAAACCAGCGGCTGGCAGGTCTACGGCGGGACCAGCGCCTCGTCGCCCATCATTGCGTCGGTCTTCGCGACCGCGACACCCCCCGCAGCGGGCGTCTACCCGGTGCAGTACCCCTACGCCAACACCGCTGCGCTGTTCGATGTCACCAGCGGCAGCAATGGGTCGTGCTCGCCGACGTACCTGTGCAAGGGCGCGGCCGGTTATGACGGCCCCACCGGCCTGGGCTCCCCCAATGGCTCGGCGGCGTTCGGCCCTGCGGTTGCCGGTGCGGACTTCTCGCTGTCGGTGAGTCCCTCCTCGGCCACCGTGGCCGCGGGCGGCTCAGCCACCGCCACCGTCGCCACCAGCACGACCTCGGGCGCGGCCCAGCCGGTGTCGTTGTCAGCCACCGGTCTGCCCGCGGGTGCGAGTGCCTCGTTGTCGCCGAACTCGGTGACCTCGGGCGGATCGTCGACCCTGACGCTAACGACCTCGTTGTCGACGCCCTCGGGCACCTACAGCGTCACGGTCACTGGTACGGGCACCTCGGCGACGCACAGCACCACGTTCTCACTGACTGTGAACGGCTCGACCTCGTGCGCCTCGGGGCAGAAGCTGGCCAACCCCGGCTTTGAATCCGGCGCGGCGTCCTGGACCTCCAGCGCCGGCGTCATCGGCCAGTACACCGGCACCCATGCGCCGCACGCCGGGACCTGGGATGCGTGGATGAACGGCTACGGAACGACGCATACCGACACGCTGTCGCAGAGCGTCGCCATCCCGAGTGGGTGCACGACCTACACCCTCTCGTTCTGGTTGCACATCGACAGCGCCGAGACGACCACGACGGTCCAATACGACAAGCTCACCGTGAAACTCGGTTCCACCACGCTGGCGACCTACTCGAACCTCAACAAGGCGACCGGGTACTCGCTGAAGAGCTTCAATGTCGCCGGTTTCGCAGGGCAGACGGTGAGCTTGAACTTCACCGGGACCGAGGACTCCTCGCTTCAGACGTCGTTTGTGGTCGACGACAACGCCCTGAACGCCAGCTGACCGATCGCTCCGGCGGCGGGTCGAACCGCCGCCGGGGCAATCTCTGTGGTGAAAAACGCGACGTGCTGGCTCCAGAACGCCCAGAATCGTGCACATGGACTATCGGATGCTTGGCAGCAGTGGATGCGCCGTCTCGTCGTTGGCGCTTGGCACCATGACCTTCGGGACCGAGACCGACGAAGGGGCTGCCCACGCCCAACTCGATCGTTTCGTCGATGACGGCGGAACCCTGATCGATACCGCCGACGTGTATGGGGCGGGAGCGTCGGAGGAGATCATCGGACGATGGCTGGCCAAGGTTCCCGCTTCCGTCCGCGACCGCGTGGTGTTGGCCACCAAGGGCCGCTTTTCGATGTCCCCCGAGCCCAACGGGGCCGGCCTGTCGCGCCGCCATCTCTCCAAGGCGCTCGATGCGTCACTCGCCCGGCTGCAGAGCGACGTCGTCGATCTGTATCAGGCCCACGCCTGGGATCCGCTCACCCCGATCGACGAGACGTTGCGCTTCTATGACGACGCCGTGCGCGCCGGGAAGGTGCGCTACGTCGGCTTCTCGAACTTCACCGGCTGGCAGATCCAAAAGGCAGTGGATGAGTGCCGTCGGTCAGGGCTGGCGGCGCCGGTCACCTTGCAGCCTCAGTACAACCTGCTGGTCCGAGAGGTCGAGTGGGAGATCGTGCCCGCCTGTGAATCCACCGGTTTGGGTGTTTTGCCGTGGAGTCCCCTCGGGGGCGGCTGGCTCACGGGTAAGTACCGGCGCGACGAGCGCCCGTCGGGCGCCACCCGGCTGGGCGAGCATCCGGACCGAGGTGTCGAAGCGTACGACCGCAGGCAAAGGGTGGAGCGGACGTGGGCGGTCATCGACTGCGTGCAGGCGATCGCATCGCGCCGAGGGTGCTCGATGGCCCAGGTGGCGATCGCCTGGCTGGCGGCCCGGCCCGTGGTCACCTCGGTGATTCTGGGAGCACGGACGCTGGACCAACTCAAGGACAACCTCGGCGCAATCGAGGTACAGCTCGACGCCGAGGAGTCAGCCGAGCTGGATCGGGTAAGTGATCCCTCGGCCGCCGACTATCCCTACGGCGGGCCCGGCGTCGAACAGCGGAGCCGAACGCTGCTGTAACACCCTTGTTCAACCGTTTGGTTGACAACGGCGTCGCGATGTCGTACGTTGTGTTCAACCGAATGGTTGAGGACAGGAGGTTGACGGTGGCGGCTGATCCGCTCTCCCGGGTTTTCTCGGCGCTGGCCGACCCCACCCGGCGCGACATGGTGGCCCGGCTGGCCGTTGGCGACGCCACCGTGAACGAGCTCGCCGAACCCTATGACGTGACCGTCCAAGCCGTCTCCAAGCATCTCAGGGTGCTCGAGGACGCCGGCCTCGTGAGCCGGACCCGCGAGGCCCAACGCCGACCGGTGCACCTCGAAGCCAAGGTCTTCGATCTCATGACCAAATGGATCGAGCGTTACCAGCGCCAGGCCGAGGAGCGTTACCGCCGCCTCGACGACCTGCTGCGGTCCATGCCGGACGAGCGCGAACCCAGCCCCCGAGCCGAGCCACCCGAGACACCCACACCCGAGACACCCGCACCCGAGACACCCGCACCCGAGACAGGAGCACTCAGATGACGACCACCAAGGCCCACGAAACCCAAATCACCGCCGACCCCGATGTCCCGCTCGTTCGGATCATCCGGGACTTCGACGCCCCGCCCGAGAAGGTCTTCCGGGCCCACACCGACCCGGAGCTGGTCGCGCAATGGCTCGGCCCCCGCCGTCACGAGATGCAGGTCGACTACTTCGACTGCCGGACCGGCGGCTCCTACCGCTACGTGATGGCCAGCGACGGCAATGAGTTCGGTTTCCATGGTTGCTTCCACGAGGTGCGCCCATCGGAACTGATCGTCCAGACCTTTACCTTCGAGGGGTTCCCCGACGGCGTGGCGCTGGAGCGGCTGCTACTCGAGGATCTCGGCGATGGTCGCACCCGCCTTACGGCAACCTCGTTGGTCGACTCGTTCGAGGGCCGAGACGCCTTCATCGCCAGCGGCATGGAAGACGGCGTCATCGAGGGCTACGAGCGCCTCGACGAACTGCTGGCCGGCTGACCACGGGCGCCCGGGCACGGCTCGGGCGGCCGTGTGGCCGATCTACGATCGGGATTGGCACCATGGGGGAATGGTCACACGTGTCTTCCTCCTCGACGACCACGAATTGGTGCGACGGGGCGTGCGCGAACTGGTGTCGGCCGAAGAGGACATCGTCATCGTGGGCGAGGCAGGGACGGGCGAGGAAGCCCTCCAGCGGATCCCGGCCGTCAAGCCTGACGTCGCCGTCCTCGATGTTCGCCTCGGTGGCGATCCCTCCGGGATGACCGGGATAGAGGTATGCCGGGAAGTCCGCTCGTCGCATCCCGAGGTCGCCTGTGTGATGTTGACGAGCTACGCCGACGACGATGCCCTCTTCTCTTCGATCATGGCGGGGGCGGCGGGTTACGTCCTGAAGCAGATCCGGGGTTCGGAGCTGGTCAACGCCATCCGTCGCGTCGCCGCGGGCGAGAGTCTCCTCGACCCGGCGGTCACGGCCCGGGTGCTGGAGCGACTCCGTGCCCCTGTGGCCGATCCCCTCTCGGTCCTGAGCCCCCAAGAGCGCCGAATTCTCGACCTCATCACCGAGGGCATGACCAACCGCCAGATCGGCGAAGACATGTTCCTGGCCGAGAAAACGGTGAAGAACTACGTCAGTCACCTGCTGGCAAAACTTGGGATGGAACGCCGGACCGAGGCAGCCGCCTATGCCGCTACGCTCGCCGAACGCCGGCGATCCAGCCCATGAGCACATGAGCCCACTGCGCGGCGTCGAGGATCCTGACCGGCTCCGGGCGCTCGTGGCCGCCGTCCTGGCGATCAGCGCCGATCTGTCACTTCCGGCGCTGCTGCGCCACATCGTGGAGTCCGCCGTCACCTTGATCGACGCCAGCTACGGGGCCCTCGGTGTTCTGGATGCCGCCGGCGTCGGGCTGGCGGAGTTCGTCAACGTCGGGATGACCGCGGAGCAGATCGCGGCCATCGGGCACCTCCCCGAGGGTCACGGCATCTTGGGGTTGCTCATCTTGGAGCCCGAACCGCTGCGCCTCGCCGACCTCGGTGCCCATCCCGACAGCTTCGGCTTCCCCGAGCATCATCCACCAATGCGATCGTTCCTCGGAGTTCCGATCCGGTTGCGGGACCAAGTGTTCGGGAACCTCTACCTGACCGACAAGCACGGCGCCGGTGAGTTCTCCAATGAGGACGAGATCCTGGCGGTGGCCTTGGCCGGAGCCGCGGGCGTCGCGATCGAGAACAGCCGCTTGCTGGCCCGGGTGCAGGAACTAAGGCTCGTCGAGGACCGGGAGCGCATCGCCGCGGACCTCCACGACACGGTCATTCAACGTCTCTTTGCCACTGGGCTCGGATTGCAGAGCAGCGTCGGGAAAATCGATAACCCGGCTGCCGCGGCGCGTGTCCAAGAAGCCGTCGACGAACTCGACGAGACGATCCGCCAGATCCGCTCCACGATCTTCGCCCTGCAGGGCCCCCGAGTAGGCGGGCGGACCTTGCGCGACGAGATCCTGGCGCTGGCGACCGAGGCGGCGCCGAACCTCGGCTTCGAGCCTCGCGTGCGATTCGAAGGCCTGATCGATCACCGCGTCAGCGACATCGTCGGTATCCACCTGCTGGCGGTACTGCGCGAAGCTCTGGCCAATGTGGTTCGCCACGCTGGAGCGTCGCGTGTGCTGGTCGACGTCTCAGTGACGAGCGACGACCTGGTCGCCAAGGTCACCGACGACGGCATCGGGGCGGGCCCGGGCCGGCGGCCGGGGGGAAAGGGCCTCGCCAGCCTGCGCCACCGGGCCGAGACGCTCGGCGGAACCCTCGAGGTGGGCGAAGGTGCCGACGGGAACGGCACGACGGTGCGCTGGTGGGTGCCGCTTCGGGCCGACGGTCCCTGACCCCCGAGCGGTCAGACGACGGCCGACCAACCGGTGATGATCTCCGAGGAAAGACGAAAACAGTGAGCGTCATCACCGCCACGGAACATCCTCGCCACGCCGGTCACGTGCACGCCCCACTCAGCGTGCCCGTCGGACGCCAGATGATCGGCCTCGAAGGCGACCACCGAGTCGGCGATGGCACGAGCCAGGTTGTCGCCCGGACCGGGGCCGAAAACGACGTCTTCGCCGAAGATCACAAATGTCACCGGGATGATCACCGGGACCGCCCGCATGGTGGCGGCCACTCGGCCCCGGCCGCCTGGCGCCAAAAGCGCCAGACACCGGAGTCGCGTGAGCACCTGGCGACCAGGCGTGTCTCTGGTTACCAGCCCGACCCGGGATCCGGCAGGGTCGGGAGTCGGGCCAGAAGCCAAATCGTTGCGAGAGCGCTCGTACTGCACGACGGCCTCCTTTTCCCCAGGTCTAGCGAGGCGCGTCGGACGGCTCGTTGGACAGATGTTCGATTTCACTCCCGAGGGTGGTTGTCATGGCGTTATGACGACCTTGAGGGCTCCTGTGTCGGCCGCGCGAGCGAACGTGTCGTAGGCCGCAAGGAAGTCATCCATTGCGAACTGATGGGTCACGAGACGCCCGACGTGGAGTTGGTGGCCGATGAGGCGCAGCAATGTCGGTGTCGAATAGGTGTCCACCAGTCCAGTGGTTATCGTGACGTCTCGGCTCCAGAGTTGTTCGAGGTGCAGCGTTGCTGGTTGGCCGTGCACACCAATGTTGGCCACGTGGCCGCCGGGGCGAATCAGGGTGGCCGCCAACTCGAATGTGCTCGGGACGCCGACCGCTTCGATCGCGACGTCGGCTCCCAGGCCACCGGTCAATCCCTTGATGACCTCGAGGGGATCCTCGCGGCCATTGTTGACCGTAATGTCGGCACCGAACTGCTTGGCCGCCTCCAGGCGACTATCGGTCAGATCGATCGCCACGATGTGGCTGGGGCTGAACAGCTGGGCGCCCATGACGGCCGAAAGGCCGATCGGTCCCGCCCCCACGATCGCCACGACGTCGCCTGGCTGGACGCAACCGTTGAGGACACCGACTTCGTAGCCCGTCGGCAAGATATCGGACATCATCAAGATGTCCTCATCGGCGACACCAGGCGGTATCGGATAGGTAGAGGTGTCGGCAAATGGGACCCGCACATATTCGGCCTGGGTGCCGTCAATCAGATGGCCGAGGATCCAGCCGCCCCCGCCCAGGCATTGGCCGTAACGACCCTGCCGGCAGAACCGGCACGCCCCACACGCCGTGATGCACGAGACCAGGACCCGGTCTCCTACCCGGATGGACTTCACCGACGGGCCGATTTCGACGACGGTGCCGACTGCTTCGTGGCCGAGGATGCGACCGTCGGTTACCTCGGGAACGTCGCCTTTCAAAATGTGCAGGTCCGACCCGCAAATGGTGGTGGCGTCGACGCGGACAATGGCGTCGCTGTCGTCGAGAAGGACCGGGTTGAGGACTTCTTCCCACGCTTTTTGGCCGGGACCGTGGTAGACGAGTGCGTGCATGATGTCTCCTGTCTCCTGTCGCTTGAACTGATGTGGCGAGCTATGCCTGGCGGATGTGCCGGGCGGCGATCCTGGGGTCAGCGATGAAGTCGCCGATCGTGACGAGCAGCATGATGAGAAACCCGATCAGGGCGCCGATGGCGGCATACAGAGCGATCGTGCTGACAACCGACCAGCCCCAGGCGTAGGTCAAGAGGCCGCGCAGCGTTTCACCCTTGAATGCGGTGGCGACCTGCGCCGTCAACTTGGCGTTTGTCGGGTCCGCCTGGGAGGCGGTGCTCAACTGCGAGTAGGTCAATCCACCCGAGGACGTCATCAAGTGGCGGTGGATGAACCCGTCGGCGTAAGCCTTGGCCTTGGGCCCGGTATCGACTTTCTGGCCGGCGTACTGCTGCAGATCAGGAAACTCGGCCGGGTTCAACGCGGCACTGCCTTTGGCGGGAAAAGAGATGTTCTGCGCGGCGAGCTGTGTGT
>JAUTXM010000429.1 GCA_030838025.1 Acidimicrobiaceae bacterium | reverse complement strand
CGGCGCATGGACTGGGCGGCCACGGCCCGCACCGGCAAGGCCATCGTGCGCACGTACCGGGCCGAGCGCAACCAGACGGTGATCGTGGCGCTGGACAACGGGCGCACCATGGCGGGGCAGGTGGCGGGCGTGGCCCGGGTGGAGCACGCCATGGACGCCGTGTTGATGCTGACGGCGATCGCCACCCGGCTGGGCGACCGGGCGGGCCTGATCGCCTTCGACCGCCGGGTGCGGGCGGTGGTCCCGCCGGGGCATCGGGTGGACCAGCTGACGCGGGTGAGCGAGGCGATGTACCAGCTGGAGCCGGAGCTGGCCGAGAGCGACTATCGAGGGGCGTTCACCGAGACGCTGGTGCGTTTCCACCGTCGGGCGTTGCTGGTCGTGCTGACGGAACTGGCCAACCAGGCGCTGGGTGACACCTTGCTGCCCGCGTTGCCGTTGATCCTGCGCAGCCACTTGGTCGTGGTGGCGTCGGTGCGCGACCCGGATCTGCTGCGCTGGGCGTCGTCGCCGGCGCCGGATGTGGCGTCGGCGTACCGCAAGGCGGCCGCCCAGGCGGCATTGGAGGAGCGGCGTGTCCTGGCGGCGCAGCTACGCGGGCTCGGGGCGACGGTGGTCGACGCCCCGCCGGGCGTCCTGGCGCCGGCGCTGGCGGATGCCTACCTCAAGGTGAAGGCGACCGGTCGGTTGTAGAGAGGTTTGAGCCGTCGTCGACTCGACTGCGCCCCGGCTAGCGGCCGCCCTCGTTGAGCGCGCCGGTGAAGCCCGCCGCCGCCGCCGACCGGCCCAGGCCGACCGCATAGACACCGAACGCCAGCTCTACGGCCACGCCGATGCCGACGCGCACCGAGGTCGGGAGACCGGAGCCGGTCACGAATCCTTCGATCAGCCCCGCGATCAGCAGCGTGACGATGACACCGAGCACGAGCACGACCGAGCGGCGGCCTTCCTCGGCGATCGCCGTTGCCCGGGTGCGGTCGCCCGGGTCGATGACCGCCCAGCCCAGCCGGAGGCCCGCCGCCCCGGCGATGATCACCGAGGTCAGCTCCAGCAACCCGTGGGGCAGGATCAGGCCGTAGAACTTCGAAGACTGGCCGGCCGCCGCGAACAGTCCGGCCGCCTGCCCGACCCCGGCCCCGTTGCTGATCAGCAGGTAGGCGGTCGGGAGGCAGATGAGGATGCCGCCCGCGAACGCCAGGGCCGCCACCCGGATGTTGTTGGTGTACACCTCGGTGGCGAAGGCCGCGGCGGGCTGGGACGAGTAGTACGCCGCGAAATCCTGGTTGACGTAGGCCTGGCGAACCGCCGCCGGGGCGGTCGCCTCCACCGCCCGGGGCGAGTTGGCCAGCCATCCGCCGACGGCGATTGCCGGCCCGAGGGTGAGTACGGCGCTCACCGCCACGAAGCCCCGAATACGCCACAACGCAGCCGGAAAGGTCCGGGTGAAGAACGCTCCGATGGACCGCACGGACCGGGGCCGGCTGCCGTAGATGATCGACCCGGCGGCGGCCAGCTGCTGGGAGAGCCGGGCGGTGAGCACGGGATCGCTGAAGTTGGTCTGGGCGTAGGACAGGTGGCTGGCGGTGCGCTGGTAGAGGGAGATCAGCTCGTGCAGCTCGGCGCCCGAGAGGCGCCGGACGCCCGTGCCGGCACGCTTCGTCAGTTGCTGCAGCCGGTTCCACGTCGGCGTGTTGCGAGCCAGAAACTGGTCGATGTCCATCGGTTGGCTACCGTAGCCAGGTGCAGCCTCGAGGGGCGCGGGTGGTCACGCCCGAAGCGGTTGTTCTCGACGTCCAGACCTCAGGGCTGGGATCTCGGGCCTTCGCCCGGGCGATCGACGGCTTGATCCAAGGGGCGGCCCTTCTCGCCGTGTTCGTCGTCACGGGCATCTTCGTCTCGTCGACCGACAGCAACCTGGGAACAGCGGGGATCGTGGCGGATCTTGTCCTGATCACCGCCATCGTCTTCGGGTACCCCATCATCTGGGAGTCGCTCTGGCGGGGGCGCACACCCGGCAAGGCGGCGCTCGGCCTGCGGGTGGTGACCCGGCAGGGGGCGCCGATCCGCTTCCGCCATGCCTTGGTGCGGGGCCTGGTCGGGCTGGGCGAGGTCACGGCTCTGCCGGTCGTCGGCGTCTTGTCCATGCTGGTCTCGACCAACGATCAGCGGCTGGGCGACATGGCCGCGGGCACCATCGTGATCCGGGAACGGGCGCCGGTGCGCATGTCGGTGCCGGTCGTCTTCTACCCCCCGCCCGGTTGGGAGTCGTTCGTCGAATCGCTCGACGTGAGTGCCATGACCGCGGCCGAGTACGAGACGGTGCGGTCGTTTCTGATCCGGGCCCATGAGATGGCCCCATTGCCTCGGGCGAACCTGGCGGCGCGCCTGGCGGGGCCGTTGGTCGCCCGATGGCATCAGCCGGTGCCGGAGGGGGCGGGGCCGGAGCTGTGGCTGGCGTGTGCCGCGTCGGCCTACCAGCGCCGCCACGGCGCGCCGGCAAGCCCGTACCTGGCCGCGGGTGCATGGGGACCACCACCGCATCCGGGAACCCTGCTCGGCGGCTCGTGGGGACCGCCGCCGCAGCCGCTGGGGGCGCCGATGGGGCGGCCGCCGCCGCAGCCGGGGCAGTGGGTGGGGCAGTGGGCGGGGGCGCCGCAGGCGCCAGGCTCGCCGCTGGGGTCGCCGATGGGGCCGCCGCCGCAGCCACCGTCCGTGGTCCCCCCGTCCGCGGGGTCTCCCGGTCGGAGGGCACCGGCCGCTCCCCCGACGACGGCAAACGGGCTGGATGCGCCGTACCCCCCGGATGGCGTTTCACCCGGACCCGCGAATGGGGGGTTCGCGGCGCCCGACTGACCTCTACCCTGGTACCCCCATGGCCACCTACCTCGATCACGCCGCGACCACACCGCTGCGCCCCGAGGCCGCCGCGGCCATGCTGCCCTGGCTCACCGAGCGCTTCGGCAACCCGTCGGGTTCCCACGCCGTCGCCCGGGCGGCGAGGGCGGCCATCGACGATGCCCGCGACGTCGTCGCCGCCACCCTCGGCGTCGATCCCGGCGGCGTCATCTTCACCGGCGGCGGCACCGAGGCCGACAACCTGGCCATCACCGGCGTCCTGGCGGCCCGCCAGCCGCCGGGCACCGCCACCACGACCGGCGCCGCCGGTGGCGTCGTCGTGTGCAGCGCCATCGAACACCACGCCGTGCTCCATGCCGCCGAGGCAGCCGCCAGGGCGAGTGGCGGGGCGACCGAGTGCCGCATCGTGGCCGTCCACCCGGACGGCACCATCGACCTCGACCGCCTCGCCGAGGCCCTGGATCCGACGGTGACCGTGGTGTCGATCATGCTGGCCAACAACGAGGTCGGCACCATCCAGCCCTTCGCCTCGATCGCCCCCCTGGTGCGGCGCCGGGCCCCCAACGCGGTGCTCCACACCGACGCCGTGCAGGCGTTTCCCTGGCTCGACGTCCGGGAGGCGGCCAAGCGCGCCGACCTCATCTCGGTCAGCGCCCACAAGTTCGGCGGCCCGCAGGGCACCGGTGTGCTGGCAGTCGGCACCGACGTCGCCTTGGCCCCGATCATCCACGGTGGGGGACAGGAACGCGACCGGCGCAGCGGCACCCACAATGTCGCCGGAATCGTCGGTATGGCGGCCGCCATGCAGGCCACCGCGGCCGAACGCGATGCCACCGTTGTCCGGGTTCGGCGGCTGCGCGACCGCCTGGCCGACGAGTTGCTGCGCATCACCCCGGGGTCGACCGAAACGGGCGACCGGGCGGCGAAGATCGCGGGCAACTGCCATCTCTGTTTCGACGGCATCGAGAGCGAGGCCCTCCTCGTGCTCCTCGACGACGCCGGGGTGTACGCCTCGGCCGGCTCCGCCTGTGCCAGCGGCGCCATGGACCCGAGCCACGTGCTCGTCGCTATGGGCATCGACCGCCGGCGGGCGCTCGGCAGCCTGCGCCTCTCGCTTGGTCACACCACGACCGACGACGACGTCGAGCTGGCCCTCAAAGTGGTCCCCGACGCGGTGGCCCGCCTGCGCGAGTCGGCGGCGGCGAACTGATGCGCGT
>JAUTXM010000428.1 GCA_030838025.1 Acidimicrobiaceae bacterium | reverse complement strand
CCGGTCAGTTGGCGCTGGCGGGCGAGCAACAGCGGTGGCGCAACTTTGCATCCGCAGTCGATGCCGTCCTGCGGGCCCGTCCGAGCGTGGCCGGGGGGCTGGCGTGACTCGCTGGCGCCGGCCTGCTGGCGCCCGAGCTGAGAGCGCCCGGGCTAGTGACGGCCGGGCTGCGGGCGGCCGGGCTGGTGACGGGGCGGCCGACGGCGGGGCTCTGGGCGAGGCGGCCAGCGGGGCGGACGGCCGGGCTGGTGACGGCCGGGCTGGTGACGGGGCGGCCGACGGCGGGGCTCTGGGCGAGGCGGCCAGCGGGGCTGCTGGCGGGGCTCTGGGCGAGGCGGCCAGCGGGTCGACGGGTCGGGCGGCCGGTGACAGCCCGGTCGAGGTCTACCTGGACCGTCTCCTGGCCGCGGCGCCGGGGTCGCCTCGCGACGTCCGGGCGCTGTTGTCCGAAGCCGAGTCGCATCTCCGGGACGCGACCGCCGAAGGCATGGCGAGCGGCCTGTCGCAGGCGGAAGCCGAATACGACGCTGTCGCCCGATTCGGGACCGTCCGGTCGGTGGCGGCGGCCGAGGCCCGCCGATCGTCGGTGCCTCTGGCTGCCCTCGTGCGCCAGGTCGGCGCGTCGGGCCTGTTGCTCGGGGCCATCGGCGGCATCGCCGTCGGCGTCAGTGGAATCCTCACCGCGATCCTCGGGGCTTTCGGCGGCTCGGCGTTCATCGTCGACATTTCCCCGGCCACCCATTTGGCGCCGTCGGACTGTGCCCGCTGGCTGGCCAACGACCCTCGGGCTCACAGCTGTTACCAGGCGGCGTTGTCGGACTGGGCCGGCGAGATCGTGGGGTTTCGGTTGGTTGCCGGCGTTGCCGGTCTCCTGGCCCTGGCCGCCTTCTTGGTGGTCCGTCGGCGCTGGCCCCGCCTGCCTGCGACGGTCGTCGACACGATCGCCGTGACACTGTTCGGGTTGGCCGGCGCGTGGATGCTGGGCCTCGGGATCGACTGGGTGGCCCAGGGTCACAACGGGGCGGGCGAGTGGCTGGGTGCGGCGCCCGTCGCCTTGGCGCTCGGGGCCTTCTACGGGTACCGCCTGCTGCGCGACCTGCGGCACGCGCCGAATGTCGCTACCACCTAGGCGCTCTGGCTCAGACCCCTGCCAGACGCCTTCGGAACAGGCACTTTCGGGTCCCCGACAGGGTTCTTGGCACGGACGGGGGCGTCGAAGACTCGATCGATTGGCAGTTTGGCGGACTCTGGCAGTTTTGCCGTCACAGGTCCGGGAGAACTGACAAAGTCGGCAGAACTGCCAATCGGATCCGCCCCGGGGCCGGTCGGGTCGCCGTGAGCCGCGGACGGCAGCGCAGACGCGGCTGGAAGGCCCGATGAATCTCTGAGCGGTGACAACGAAAGGGGCACGAGACCGTCGTACCGGCCGGTCGAGCCTCGGATCCGGCCGGGGGCGGGATGGGCAATCCGCCCAACATGATCGGCTCGGCGCCGGCGATCGTTCCCAGGCCAAGTTCCGCTCTCCGGTGGGCGGCCACGCCGGCCCGGGCTGCCTCCATCGCGCCCGCGCGAACCATCTGTGCGCAGGCCCTTACGGTTCGGCTCCGGGGTCGGGGAAGGGTTCACGCCGGGCGATCATCGACCGGTAGGCCATCAGCCGGGCGGGGCGGCTGAACGCCAGCGCTCCCACGATCCGGCCCTCGGTGCCATAGGCGACGACGAAGCGGTCGTCGTCCAGAGAACCGTCGACCACGCGGACGTCGGGACCGACCCGGCCGACGAACTGGATCTTGGTCTCGTATTGGTCCGACCAGAAATAGGGCACCGGATCGAACACCGGTGCCTCCTGGCCGTGGAGCAGCGTGAGCGCCGCCGCCCGCCCCTGCTCGGCGGCGTTGGTCCAGTGCTCCACCCGCATGACCTCGCCGAACAGGGGGTTCTCCCACCGAGCCACGTCTCCTGCCGCCACCACCCCGGCCACCGCCTCGCCGTGCGACAGGGCGCGGCACCACTGGTCGCAGCGCACGCCATTTTCGAGGTCGATTCCGCTGCCGGCCAGCCATTCCGTCGCTGGTGCCACGCCGACGCCGATGAGCACCACGTCGGCCGGGACCATGGTGCCGTCGGCGAGCACTACCGCCTCCACCCGGTCCTCGCCCGCCAGGCCGATCACCCCTGTGCCGAGCTGCAGGCGCACGCCATGATCGGCGTGGAGGCGGGCGCAACGACGGCCGACGAGTTCGCCCACCCCTCGGACCATCGGGACCGGAAGGGCCTCGATCACCGTGACCTCCAAGCCCAGTCCATGGCAGGTGGCGGCCACTTCGGAGCCGATGAAGCCGGCGCCGACGACCACGACGCGACCGCCCGGGGCCAGGCGAGCCCGCATGGCCAGGCAGTCGTCGAGTGTGCGCAGGACGAACACGCCGTCGAGCTCCCGGAGACCGGCAAGGGTGCGGGGATGTGCGCCTGTGGCGAGGATGAGGCCATCGAAGTCCAAGGTCTCGCCTGAGTCGAGTGCGACGTTGCGACCCTGGAGGTCGACACCGATGGCCCGGGTGGCCAGCCGGAATTCGGCGTCGAGTGCACCGAGGGGCAGGTATACCTCGTCATCGGCCAGGGGCCCCGCCAGCAGTTCTTTCGACAGCGGGGGCCGGTCGTAGGGCAGATGCGGTTCGGCCCCGATCAGGGTGATGGTGCCGTCGAAACCCTCCTCTTGGAGGGTCTGGGCCGCCCGCAACCCGGCCAGCGAAGCGCCGACAATGACGATCCGGCCGCCGGCGAGCACGTCAGTCGGGGTCGGTCAGCCCTCGATCGAGACGGCGCCCGTCGGGCATTGCCTGACCGCCTCCTCCATCTTGGGCCTGAGGGCCTCCGGCGGCTCCTCTTGGAGGATGTAGAGGTACCCGTCGTCGCGGACCTCGAAGACGTCGGGGGCGACGGCCATACACACCGCGTTGCTCTTGCACTTGTCGAAATCCACCACCACTCGCATGGCGGGAACCCTACCGCCCGTGCTGTTTAGGCGGCGGGGAGGAGGGCGTATTGCGTCGGCGCGACTTGCTGCGCCAACTGCACGACGGGGCCCGCAGTGGGGCCACCGGCGACCACCTGGACGGCATACACGCCCCTGGTGAAGACGGCGGCCGCAGTGTGCGTTCCCCCGTCGATGCCGCTCAGTCCGACGGCTCCGGGAATGCCCGCAACAGGAAAGCTGGTCGGCGCCGGCTTGGCCGTGGCTTTCGCGGCGGCCACCGATCGTTGGGCGTACGAGGTTGCTCCGGCCGCGGTCCGGAAGTGGTACAGGAACACGACGAGGTTCTGGCTGTTGTCGGCGGTGGACCACAGCCGTTGGTAGCCGTGCAGGAAGCCGGCGACGGTAAGCGCGGCTTGGGCATCGGGAGCCCCATCGTCGCGGGTTGCCTTCGCCAGGTCCGACGGTCCAGTGTCGCCGACCGGATCGGGCTGCTGGATGAATCCGGAGGGGACGGCCTTGACCAGCAGCGTCAACAGTGGATCACGGTTGGTCGCGGCGGTCGGAACGGTCGTCGTCGACTTTGCCTTGTGGGTCTGCTTCCAGAAAAAGGCGCCTCCGGCGGCGACAAGGGCGACGACCACGACGACGGCGAGCAACTTGACACCCTGCCGACCGGCTCGACCACTGCGTGACCGTCGCCCGTCGGTCGGCACGATGTGCCCATTCGATTCCGTAGGTATGACGCTTCCCTGGACCTTGGCACCCCTGCGCCGGGCCTTGGGCGGCTTGCCCCCCGGGGCTGAGGGGAGCACGAGCTCAGGGCTGATGGGGGCGGAAGCCCCGTGATCAACATCCGGCGGCGGCCCCGCGGCGTTGAA
>JAUTXM010000422.1 GCA_030838025.1 Acidimicrobiaceae bacterium | reverse complement strand
CCGGGGTAGCGGTTTGGCCACCGCGGTGAAGGACGGATCGACCACCATCAAGTTCAGCCCGGGCGGCGTCACCGTCACCACGACCCTCACGGTGGGCTCGGTCGGGACCACCTGATCGAGTGGCCCGGCCGATGCACGCGAGGCACCTCACGAACATCCGCGGGGCTTCGTTCCGCCCAGGCGATGAAGCCGACGACCAGTAGGGCCGCAAGGACATAGCAGTCGGCGGCGACGGTGTTGACGACGCCGAGGCGGTAGTCGTCTTGTCCCGCAAAGGGCCACCACGAGATCGACGCCAGGCAGAACGTGGCGACCCAGGCGCCCGCGACCACGCAGTCGACGCGGCGACGAGTCTCCGCCGCCCGGGCGACCAACGCAATCGCCAGCGGGAGAAACCAGACCCAGTGGTGGTTCCACGAGATCGGCGAGACGAGCAGGCCCGTGAGGGCCGCGACCCCGAGCGCAAGGAGCGGCTGTCCGGTGCCGTCCAGCCGGGCGCCGCCGTCCACTCGGGCTGCACTATCCGGTCGGGCGCCGCGGTCCAGTCGGGCGCCGCGGTCCAGCCGGGCGCCGCCGTCCACTCGGGCACCGCGGTCCAGCCGGGCTGCGAGGCCCAGGCCGGCGACGGCGACGGCGAGCGCCAACCCGAGCCACACCAGGTGCGCCCGGTCGGGCGATCCGGAGAGGCGAGCGATCGCGCCGCGGAGGGACTGGTTCCAGACCAACCCAGCGCTGCCGATGCGCCGGTCGTCGAAGACGAGGTGGCGCCAGAAATGGGCGGACTCCGACGGCATGAGCAACGCTGCGATCACGGTCGCGGCAGCGGCGCTCACCGTCGCGGTGATCGCCTCTCGGGTGCGCCGTATCGCCAGCAGGTACAGGATGAAGATGCCCGGCGTCAGCTTGACCGCGGTGGCCAGGCCGAGAAGCACCCCACGGGGGAGGCGCCATCCACCCGGAGCGGGGGGCGCGACCAAGCGGTCGCTCGCCACGATGGCGGTCAGGTCGGCCAAAACCAACGCCATCAGCACGAGGTTGACCTGCCCCAGGCGAAACGTGTCGCGGATCGGCTCGAACAACGGCGTGGCCGCGGCGATGCCGAGGGCGACCGTCCAGCGCGAGCGAAGCGACCAGCGGGGCGCGGCCAGGCGCAGGGCCGCGAGGCCGGCGAACACCAGGGCGGCCCCAGACAGGAGCGACATGGCGATTCGTGCCGCCAGGTCGGGCAACAGGCCGATGGGCACGAAGAAGATGGCGGCGAACGGGGGGTACGTGAACGGCAGCGGAATGACGCGGGGGCGGGCGAGGTAGATGTCGCGGCCGTGCAGGAAGGCCGTGGCGCCGGCCCGGTAGACCTCGAGGTCGACCAGGTCGAACCAGTGCAGCCACCAGGCCATGAACGCCGCGCTGGCGATCAGCGCCGCGACCGCCCCGGCCAGCCGGCGGTTCAGCACCTCGGTTGTCAGCACGACGAGGTGGCGATCAGGGGGACCCTGGCGTTCGGTCGGCGGCCGCGCCTGCCGGCTCGGCGGCGGCGCGCTCGGCGTCGGCCGTGTCGGTGGCGGCGCCCGCCGGCTCCGGCTCCGGCGTCGGACCGGGATCTCGGCCCGAGGCGGGATCCGGGCCCGGGGCGGGACCGGCCGGGGTCAGGGCGGACCCACCCGCTGGACCGTCGCCGTCGGCCTCCCCGCCCACGACCTCGTAGCCACCACTCGCAGTGCGGACGATGCGGCCGCCGACCGGCTGCTGGATCGGGTGGGCCCGCTGGGTTGACAGCTCCTTCAACAGTCGCCAGGTCAGCCAGCCGAACAGGGGTGGCGCGATGATCAAGGAAAACTGGAACACGACGAGCAGGCTCTGGAACGACAGCCCGAACGTGGAGGCAAATACGTCGGTTCCCGCCGCCATGAACAGCACGAAGTAGAACGTGATGGTGGACACGCCGAATGCGGTGCGCAACGGCCGGTCGCGGGGCCGATCGAGCAGGTTGTGGGGCGCCTTGTCCTTGCTGAATCGCTGTTCCAGGAACGGCCAGGCGTAGAGGAGCGCGAAGGTGATGCCGGGCATCACCACGCCCGGGAAGAACGGGTTGGCGATCGTGTGGTGGAACAGTCGGATCTCAAGGGGGGGCATGACCCGCAGCGCCCCGTCCAACCAGCCAATGTACCAGTCGGGCTGGGAGCCGGCGCTCACCGCCGCCGCCCGGTACGGCCCGTAGATCCAGATGGGGTTGATCTGGGCCAGACCCCCGAGGCCTGCGATTACGGCCGCGACGAAGCAGAACAAGGCGGCCGACTTGGCGGCGTACTGGGGCCACAGCCGGCTGCCGTGGATGGTGTCTTCCGATTTCCCGGGGCCCGCGAAGTCGGTGTGTTTCTGGTGCCACAGGATCGCCATGTGGGCGGTCAGGGTGACCGCGATCAGGGCGGGGATGAACAGCACGTGGATGATGAACAGCCGCTCGATGATCGAGGTCCCGGGAAAGCGGCCGCCGAAGAGCAGGTAACCCAACCACGAGCCGACGAAGGGGACGGACAACACGATCGAGTAGGCGATACGCAGGCCGGTGCCCGAGAGCAGGTCGTCGGGGAGCGAATACCCGGTGAAGCCGTTGGCCATCGCCAGCAGCAGAAGGGTGACGCCGATGATCCAGTTGATCTCGCGGGGTCGGCGGAAGGCGCCGGTGAAGAACACTCGCGCCAGGTGGACGACGATGGCGGCCAAGAACACGACCGCCGCACAGTGGTGGATCTGGCGCATGACCAGGCCTGACCGGACCTTGAAGCTGATGTCGACGACGGAGCGGTAGGCGTCGGACATCGCCACGCCCTGCAACGGCTTGTACGACCCGTGGTAGACGACTTGCTTCTCGCTGGCGCTGAAGAAGAAGGTCAGATACGACCCGGTCGCGAGGAGGATCACGAAGCAATACAGGGCGATCTCGCCGATCATGAACGACCAGTGGTCGGGGAAGATCTTGTCGAGGGCGCTGCGGGTGAACTTCGACACCCCGAGCCGGTCGTCCACCCAGTGGCCCACCCGCTCGATGGGCGAACCGTCCCCGGTGCCGGCCTCCGCCGGTTTACCCGGTTCGCTCCCGGAGCGTGCCTTCCGCCGGCCGAGTTTGATCAAGGCCGGTTCCAGTAGCCGGGTCCGACGGGCTCGGTGTAGTCGTGCTGGGCCACGAGGAAGCCGTCGTCGCGCACCTCGAGCGCCAGCTGGGGCAACGACCGGGCGGCAGGGCCGAACACCGGCCGGCACTCGTCGAGCACGTCGAAGGTCGACTGGTGGCACGGGCACAGCAGCTGATGACTGGTCGAGCGGTACAGCCCGACGGGGCAGCCGGCGTGGGTGCACACCTTGGAGAAGGCCACATGCCCCTGGACCGACCAGGTGTCCCGGCCCGGACGGATCTTCTGGGGGGCGTCGCCCACATTGATGAGGATGGTCTGGGCGTCGGCGTCGTCGGTCGCGCCCTCGGGAAACACCGTCAGGACCCCGTCGACCGACAGGTCGCCGACGTGGACCGGTTTCCCGTCGATGGTCACCAGGCGCGACCCTTTCTTCCAGCTTGTCCGGGCCAGCGTGTCGCCGGGATGGGGACCGAGCGAGTTGATCGGGAAGATGGCCGCGAACCCGAGGGCGCCGCCGGCCAAGCCGAGCATCCGTAGGAGGAACGAGCGCCGGACGAAGGGCATCTCGCCCCGCTCGAACGCCTCGTCGGTGGCGTCACGCTCTGCTTCGGAGGAGGCCATCTCGTGACGCGGGCCGGTCTGTTCGCTGCCCGGCAGGAGGTCACGGGCGAAGACGACCAGCCCCAGGCCGAGCGAGCCCAGGGCGATCATGAGCAGAAGCCCTTCGAGTTGTGGCTGGCCGCCGGCCAGGTACACCCCGGCCAGGCTGAGCGCCGCGAGCGTCGTGATGCCCCAGTACACGGCGATGCGGCGCTCCACGGCTCGGGCCGCTGCGGGCCGGTCCTCCAGCCGGTAGGCGTCCTCGGGCTGGTCGTAGTCGTAGTCGTGGCCGTCGGTCATCCGCGGGTTCCGATCAGTCGACACACGAGCAGCAGGGCGCCCATCCCCACCACCCAGCCGACGAAGCCCTCGGGGATGGGGCCCAGATGGCCCAGCCCGAGTCCACCCCGGTCCTCAGGGTGATGCAGGTACTGCACATAGGCGGCAATGTCGTTGACCTGCTGATCGCTCAGCGTCTGGGGGCCGAACACGGGCATGGGCTTGGGGCCGATACGCGCCGCTTCGACGACGTCGACCGAACTCGAATGGCGCAAGGGCGGGACGATGTCCCCGTAACCCAGCGCCCCGCCCGCCCCGGCGTCGTTGTGGCACTGGGCGCAGTTGATGGAGAACAACTCGTTGCCGTCGGCCAGGTTGCCGGGCTGCACCGTCGGAATGGCCGGGCCGGCGTCCAAGGACGCCACGTACGCCACCAGGGCCGAGATCTGATCGGGTGGGAACGCCGGGCGGTGGCGCACCGGCTGTTCGGTCGGGTCGTTGAGCGGCATCCGGCCCGTGCGAAGGTAGAAGTCGGCGGACGCGGCGCCGGCGTGCTCGAGCGACGGCCCAATGCGCGTCCCGGTCGCCTCGAAGCCGTGGCAGCTCGAGCAATGGGTGACGTACAGGCTGCGCCCGGCCGCGACCTGCGCCGGATCGGCCTGCTGCACCACGCCCTGCACCAAACCCTGGACCCCGCCCTTGACCCCGCCCTGGACCGCGCCTGGGACCCCACGCGGCGCCGCCTGCACCGCCGCCGCCCGCTGGGCGGCCGCCGCGGCATGCTTGCCGGGGGCGAAGGCCAGGAGCAGCAGCGCGAAGGCGGCCACGCCGGCCAGCATCACCAGCCGCGAACCGGTCACGACCGGTGGCTCTAGCGGATGAAGAAGATCGTCGCCCATAGTCCGATCCACACGGCATCGACGAAGTGCCAGTAATAGGAGAGCATCTCGGCCGACGGGAGGTCGTCGGCGTCGAAGCGCGGCGACGCCGCCCGGCCCCCCATGACCATCATGGCCAGGAGCCCGCCGATGACATGGAGGCCGTGAAACCCCGTCATCAGGTAAAACGCCGACCCGTAGGCGTGCGACCCGATCGAGAACTTGAGCCGGGACCAGTCCCGGGCCTGGGCCCCGACGAACACCGCCCCCAACACGAACGTGACGGCCAGCCAGCGCAGGTAGGCCGTCCGGTCGCCGCGCGCCACCGCCTTGACCCCGAGCTGCATGGTGCCGCTGGAAACCACGAGCAGGACCGTGGCCAGCGTGGCCGCCACGGTGTCGAGTTCGACCCCCGGCGGCGGCCACGCGGGGCTCTGGGCCCGCAGCGTGAAATAGGCGGCGAACAGGCCGGAGAAGAACATCAGCTCCGACGCCAGCCAGACGACAGTTCCGACGGTCAGGAGCTCGGGGCGCCGACTCGTCTTGG
>JAUTXM010000403.1 GCA_030838025.1 Acidimicrobiaceae bacterium | reverse complement strand
GAATCGGGCGAATCGGACGGCGGCCCAGTCGGACCGGGTGAACCGGACGGCGGCCCAGTCGGACCGGGCGAACCGGGCGAACCGGTCGAACCCGGAAGCGACCCAGGCGACCCCGAAGGCGACTCGGCCGAACCAGGAGGCGACCCCGGCGACCCGGGCACAACCGGAGGCGACCCCGACCCGGGCGCAACCGGAGGCGACCCCGCCGACCCGGGCGCAACGGGGGGCGACCCGGCGCGGAGGCCCGCGCCGTAGGTCTCCAGGGCGTGGTTGATCAGCCGGGTGCGGTCGGGCCAGGGAAAGTCGGGCTTGGCGATGAGCAGCGACGTGATCCCGTGCACCATCATCCACAACCCGCTGGCCACCAGGGCAGCGTCTTCCAGGGCCGAGCCGGACCCGGCCCCAAGCTGGCCTGCGGCCGCCGCCGACTGCAGATCCTCGATCAAATGCCCGAAGGCCGAGGTGGCGATGAGCCGCTCGTCCACGAACCGCTCCGGCGTCAGATCGGGGCGGGTGGTGAACAGGATGCGGTAGTGCTCGGGGTTGGTCAGCCCGAACTCGACATACGCCCGGCCCCGCCGCTCGATGCGTTCCCAGGGGTCAGTGACGCCCACCACCGCCTGCTCCATCGCCTCGTCGAGATGGCGGAACTGCTCCTCGCACACCGCGAAGATCAGCTCGCTGCGGTCGGCGAAGTGCAGGTAAATCGACGGTGGCGTGACCCCGACGGCCTGGGCCACGGCCCGGATCGATACCGCCGCCTCGTCACCGCTGTCGATCAGCAGCCGCTCCGCCGCCTCCAGAATCTCGGCCCGCAACCGGGGGCCTTCCCCCCGCCGGGCGCGGGACCGGTGGGCGGTGGAGCGCCCCATCCGGGATGCGGGCCGAGCGATTTACGCCACCTCCTCGAACTCCGGCAACGGGCGGGCAACGGGACCGGGGAGGCCTTTTCCCCCCTCCGCTTCTGAAAGACCGATGCGATCGTACAGCCGGGCCAGCGGCCGAGGCGCCCACCAGTTGGCATTGCCCGCCAGCCGCATGAACGCCGGCACCAGCACCCCCCGCACCAAGGTGGCGTCCACCAGCACCGCCATCGTCAGGCCGAGGCCGAACAGATTGATGAAGGTGACCTCGGAGGTGGCGAAGGCGGTGAAGACGACCGCCAGCAGCAGGGCGGCCGCGGTCACCAGCCGGCCGGTGCGCTCCAGGCCGAGCGCCACCGAGGACACGTTGTCGCCGGTGCGGTCGTGTTCCTCCTTGATGCGCGACAGGAGGAACACCTCGTAGTCCATCGACAGCCCGAAGGCGATGCAGAACATGAGGATCGGGGTGGTGGTGTCGATGGTGCCGGTGGGCGTGAAGTGCAGCAGGCCCGCCAGGTGGCCCTGCTGGAAGATCCACACCATGGCGCCGAAGGTGGCGGTCAGGCTGAGCAGGTTGAGGGCCAGCGCCTTGACGGGAACGACGACGCTGCCGGTCATGAGGAACAGCACCGTGAAGGTGACCAGGGCGATGATCCCGCCCGCCAGGGGCAACTTGGCCCAGAGCGACGCCTTCGAGTCGACCAGTTGCGCCGACTGGCCACCGACAAGGGTGGGAAAAGGCGCCGCCGTGGCGCGGATCGCCTTCACCAGCGATTCACCCTGGGGCGACTGGGGCTCGACCGTCGGTACCGCCGAGAGCCAGGTACCGGGGCTTGCGCCGGGTGCCGTAAAGCGGGCGCTGGCAGCATTCGGGGGTGCCACCTGCCGGCCCGCGAGGTAGGAACCGGTGGCGGCGTCGACCCGGCCCACGCCGGGGATGCTCGACAAGCGGGCGGCGTAGTTGCCGATGGTCGCGGCGGCGCCCGGGCGGTCGGGATTGGGGGCCGTCGGCGCCACGATCGACACGGCGCTGGCCTCCCGGGAGGCGAACTGGGTGCGGATGGTGTCGGACACCTGGCGGCTGGTGGCGGCGCCGGGCAGCACCCGGTCGTCGGGCTGGCCGAAGCTGATGCCGAGGAACGGGCTGCCGAGCACCAGCAGGAGGAGGATCACCGCCCCGCCGGTGACGACCGGCCGGCGCATGACGGTCGTGGCCAGGCGGTGCCAGAAGCCGGTGCTGTCGGCCGTGTCCTGGTCCGCTTGCTGGGCGTGGGCGGTACGGGTCCGGGCTTGGCGGAAGCGGCGGGGCGAGCCCATGTCCACCCGGGTGCCCAGCGCCGCCAGGATGGCGGGGAGCACGACCACCGCGCCCACGGCGGCGAGGACGGTGACCGCGATGCCCGCATAGGCGAACGACTTGAGGAAGTACAGCGGGAATACCAGCAGCGCCGCGAGGGACACTGCCACCGTGGTGGCGCTGAAGATGACCGTCCGGCCCGCGGTTTCCATGGTCCGGACCAGCGCCTCGGGGGGCGCCAGGCCCCCGTGCATCTCCTCCCGGTAGCGCGAGACCATGAACAGGCTGTAGTCGATGGCCAGCCCGAGGCCGAGGGCGGTGGTGAGGTTGAGCGAGAAGATGCTCACGTGGGTGAAGAGGGTGATGATGCGCAGCGCCAGGAGCGTGCCCACGACCGACAAGGCGGCGATGGCGATGGGCAGCATGGCCGCCATGGCGCTGGCAAAGATCAGCACCAGCAGGATGACAGTGGGGACGAGGGAGTAGAGCTCGGCCTTTTCGAGGTCCTTCTGCACCTGGGTCCCGACCTGGTTGTACACCTGGGCCTGGCCGCCCGCCTTGACGTTGATGACCGATGTGTCGAGCTGGTACTTGGGCGCCAGGGTCTTGATTTCCTTGGCCACCTGGTCGTCGGTGCCGCGGACTCGGGCCAGCAGCAACGCCTGGGTGCCGTCCTTGCTCTTGAGCGGGGCGGGGTCGCCGAGCGACCAGTAGGACGAGGCCTGGACGATCGACGGCTCACGGCTCAACTGGTCGGTCAGCCCCATGGCCGCTTGGCGGACCGCTGGGCTGTCGACGCTCCGACTCTGAGCCTGACTCTGAGCCTGACTCTGAGCCTGACTCTGAGCCTGACTCTGAGCCTGGCCCTGGCCCTGGCCCTGGCGCTGGCCCTGGCCCTGGCCCTGGCCCTGGCCCTGGCCCTGGCTCTGAGCCTGGCCCTGGCCCTGGCTGGGCTTGGCCGTGATGAGCAGGACCAGGTTGGGCTCCGCGGTGTGGAACTGGCGGACCAGCACGTCGGTCGCCCGGCTCGAGGCGGCGGTGGGATCCTGAAACCCGCCGTTGGAGAGGTGCGAAGCCACCCCGCCGCCGATAGCACCGGCCGCGGCGGTGGCGATCAGGGAGAGGATCAGCACGAGCCAGCGGCGGCGGACGATCGTGTTACCCAGTCGAGTCAACATCCGGGTCTCCTTGCGAGGGGGGCGGAACGTGATCGACGTTAAGTTAACACTGATAGGTTAGTGGTGCAAGGGAGAACTTTGACAGGCGCGAAGAGGGCGGCCCCAATGGCGGGACCGCCCTCCTGCTGCGCATTGATTCAGTTGTCCGCCACTTTCGGACGCGAGCTACCCGAACGGTTGGCGCCCGCCGTGTCACCTGCCGACGCCGTGGATCGACAAGGTACGAAGCCGGGTGGATATGCGGGAACTCGTCGGCCGCAGTGGCCTACTGTGCCGGATCAGGCCTCGGCCCAATCCCTGTCAGTGGACCGGCGGGCCATCCTCCTCTTGTGGGTGAGTCATATTGCAGACCTCCCTATCCGTTTGCGCTGTACTCTCCTTTTTACCCCCGCGGCCGCCAAAATGCCAATGAAACTTCAGCGGGGTCGAAGGTGCGCCGTCAAGGCTTGGGATAAAGCGCTTGACCTTCGCTGGGCACCAATTCGGGCTCGGCATCCTCAGGCTTGCCCTTGTGGTGCTCCATGTCCAAGGCATCGATTTCATGCCCCGACGCCTGGCCAAGCCCGCCGGTACTGTCGCCGGCGCCGGTGTCCTCGAAGGCGTGCGATCCAGTCGTTCGCCCCTCGTAGGGCGGAACCCATCCCCCGGGTTCGGTGTTGCCGCCCGGCCGTTCCTTGAGCAGGTCCCCACGGGGATCCTGGGGCTGTTCGAGGTGAGAATCCTGATCCGCCATACCGATGCCTCCTTGTGAGGGTCGTTTGCTCTTTCGTTGATGTACCCGATCGACGGGCCTGCCATTCAGCCCGCAGCCGGTCCCCACGATTGGATGAACACGCACCCGCCTCAGGGATTTGGGCCGAGGGCGTGGAAGTCGTGGATCGCCACGGTCGATGATCCGGGTTTTTGGCCACCGTTGACGCCAACGGTGACCCGGAGCGCCGTGACGACTTCAGATCGAGGAGGCCGGACCAAGAGGAACGGTGTGCGCTCGCTCGCACCGACGGCCCCCGGTGCCGCGCCGAGAACCCGCCACGAGCCGTCGGGCGAGCGCGCCGATACCTGGATCGACGCCGTGGTCGACTCGACACCACCTGCCGCACCGAGTGAGAGCTGCGAGAGCGGCACCGGGATGTTCCACGACCAGGTCAGCACCGCCGTGCCCCCGTCGGCTTGTAGGGTCCAGTACCGACCGGCGGGATCGCCCGCGACCTGCGGCTGCTCGTCCGGCTGGGCGACGGCCGAGGGACCGCCGTCGACGGTGGCGGTGGCGAGATGGTCAACCAGATCAGGGTGCAACGTTCCGGGGCCGACGAGCTGGAAGACCGACGCCTGGTCGCGAGTCGTGCGGTAGAGCCTGACCGCCTCCGGGAGGCTGGCGACCACCGGGAGCAGGCAGCCGCCGTCGACCGGCCCCGATCCGTTGAGCGCCGCCGTCAGGAGGTAGCCGGCCCGGTCGGCACGGACGGCATCGGCGACCGGGCCGGGATCGCATCCTGCGAGGTAGGCCCCGTTGGCCGTGCGGTGCCCGCTGTACAGCGCCGTCGTCCAGAGGTAGTCGGTCTCGACCACGTCGTGGGCTGAGCCGAGTTGGCGCAGGACCGCCATGTACGGCGAACCCCCTGGCGAGGAACTGTCGGCACCCTCGAAGTACAGGTAGTCCCGGGTGAACTGACCGGTGAGGGCCGCCAACACGAGCAGCGACGCCACGACGGGCAGCGCCGCGCCGAGCCGAGGGGCGATCCGACCTCCGAGGCGACCTCCGAGGCGACCTTCGAGGCGACCTTCGGCCCGACTGGCGGCGCCCCGGATGATGGCAAAGACCGATGCCGCCCCGACCGCGTACCAGGCAACGATGACCGGTAGGACGAGGACGACGCGGCGTTCGTTGGTATAGGGGTAGATGAGCGTCTCGGCCAGGTACACCGCCACGGCCAGGCACGCGACATCAGCGTGTCGCCGCCACCACACGACAAAACCCAGCACGACGAGGGGCGCCGCGGTCCATGTGAGCACCAGCATGATGGCGCCGATCGCGCCATGGGTGGGGAGGAACCCGTTGGTGGTCGGGACGATGGTGCGAGGCAGCGCCTGGGTGACGTAGGTCCTCGCGGCGTGGGGCACGACGTGGATCACCCGGTCAACCAGACCCCCTTTGAACACGCCGCCGAGGTCGCCGGAATAGCGAGAACCAATCAGATTGGCGCCGGCCAAGCTCCGCATAATCAGCAGCGGCAGGAGCAGCACGGCGGGCACGGCGGCGGCGACCAGCGCCTTGTGGAACAGGCGGCGCAGGACCAGCCACAGCACGACGCCGAGCACCACGCCGATCCCCGCCTCTTTTAGCCACAGCAGGGCGGCAGCCGAGAGCACGCTCGCAGCCCCGGCCCAAGTGATCGTCGGCCGCTGCGACTGCCACCGATCGAGCGCCAGCAACATGAGGAGGAATACGACGACGAAGGCGGTTTCCGACATGACCATGGTGGCGTAGGTCGCCAGCACCGGGCTCATGGCCAGCAGCGCCAGAGCTGCCAGCCGCAGCCATGGTGTAACCAGCCGGCGCCGGAGATACACCCAGGTCAGGGGAAAGATCGAAACGAACAGCAACAGCGAGACGACACGGAAGGTGAAGACGCTCGACGGCCAGAGTGCCGCCAGCGGGCTCAGGAGGGCTGGGTACCCGGGCGGGTAGACACCGATCAGCGGGTAACCGCCTGCCGCCCGGCTGGTGATGCCGTGGCCCGTCGCCAGGGCACGAGCCGCCAGCACGTAACTGGCGTCGTCGTCGAACGAGCCCACGTGATAGCGCACCGCCACGACCAGGGCGTGTACCAGCCCGAGCGCCGCCACGAGGCCGACCCCGACGAGCCCGAAGAGGCGCCGCTCCGGCGCCGGCTGACCCGGCACGGGCGGCTCGGCCGGCACGGGCGGCTCGGCCGGCTCGGCCGGCACGGGCTGACCCGGCACGGGCGGCACGGGCGGCACAGGCGGCTCGGGCGGCACGGGCGGCTCGGGCGGCACGGGCTGACCCGGCACGGGCTGACCC
>JAUTXM010000393.1 GCA_030838025.1 Acidimicrobiaceae bacterium | reverse complement strand
GGCAGCTACCACGAGGTCAACCTCAAGGAGTGCCACGCCTGGACTCGCGATGGCTGCAAGACCTGCCCCGACTTCGCGGCCGAGCATGCCGACATCTCGACCGGTGGGATCGGGGCGTTCAACGACTGGACATTGACGATCGTGCGGACCGACATCGGTCGGGAGATCATGATCAAGATGCTGGAGGACGGCACCATAGAAGGCCGCCCCGGTGACGACGATCCAGGAGCCATCGCCTTGCTGCGCAAGCTCTCCATCGTGTCGCGGCGCCGCTGGCCCGAACAGGCGCTCCCGTTCCCCAAGCTCGGCGTGCCGCCGCCCAAGCCCAAGGCACCGAAGCCTGCGGAGGCGCCCGCGCCCGCCTGAGTTTGCGGTGGCCGGAGTCCCGCCGCGGTGTGGCACGACGGGGTGGGGCCGAATCGAGTGGCAGTTTGGCGGACTTCGTCAGTTTTGCCGTCCCGAATCCGGCAAAACTGACAAAGCCCGGAGAACTGCCAACCACCGGCTCTCGCCCGCCCACCACCGGCCCTCGCCCGCCCACCACCGGCCCCCGCCCGCCCACCACCGGCCCTCGCGGGTGGCCGCCTTAGGTCGCTCCAGGAAGGGCGGGCGGGGCCCCAGCCAACGCCCGGGCCCGGGTGAACACGGCGTCGAGCATGGGTTCGGTCAACTTGCCGGTGAACGTGTTCTGCTGGCTCGGGTGAAACGAGCACAGCAGCGTCAGCTCGCGATCCCCCGCGAGCACGGCCGTCTCCACCAGGTGCCCGAAGCGGGGCCGGCGGGCCACCCCCAACAACCGTGCCACGGCGTCGTAGGCGAAGCCGCCCAGCACGACGATCACCCGGAGTTCGCCCAACAAATCGATCTCGCGCCGAAGGTAGGGCACGCACCGGTCCCGCTCCTCGACGGTCGGCTTGTTGGCCGGGGGTGCGCAGCGAACCGCGGCGCTGACATAGCACCCCGACAGCAGCAGGCCGTCGTCGGCCCCCACGCTCGTCGGCTGGTTGGCGTAACCCGACCGCCACAACGCCGCGAACAGCCAGTCGCCGGAGCGGTCCCCCGTAAACACCCGCCCGGTGCGGTTGCCCCCGTGCGCGGCCGGCGCCAGTCCCGCGACCAACAGTCGGGCGGCCGGATCGCCGAAACCCGGGACGGGCCGCCCCCAGTACTCCTCCTCGGCGAACGAGGCCCGCTTCTCGATCGCCACCTGCTCTCGCCAGGCGACCAGGCGGGGGCAGGCGGTGCACGACACCACCTCGCCCGTCACCTGTTCGAGCGAGTCCACCGGATCGAGCGGGTCGTGGCCGTCGGGGCGGACTTGCATAGCCGACACGGTAGGTTGGCGGCGCTATGGCGACACCAGCAGCCACCGAGGACGCGGCGCCGACCAGATCCCGGCGCAAGGCCACTTCGGCGTCGACCCGCGATGCCGTCACGACCGCGGCAGCCACCCCCGCCCAGGACACACCGGGCCGGGCGGCCCGCAAGCCCCGGCCCAAGCCGGCGCCCGCCACCCTCATCTTCTTCGTTCGCCACGGCACGACCCCGACGACCGGCCAGGTCCTACCGGGCCGCGCCCCGGGCCTGCACCTCGCGGACTCCGGCAAGGCCGAGGCCGAAGCCGTCGCCGAGCGATTGACGAGCCTGACCACCCCTGCCACCCCCTCGACCAACGGCAACAAATCCGGCCACGGCACACTCACCGTGGCCGCCGTCTACGCCTCGCCCCTCGAGCGGGCCCGCGAGACTGCAGCCCCGATCGGCAAGCGCCTCAACCGCAAGGTCGTCATCGAAAAGGGGCTGATCGAGATGGACTTCGGCGCATGGACAGGCGCCGAACTGAAGGCGCTGCGCAAGTTGCCCGAGTGGGGCGCCATCCAGCGCTACCCGAGCGGCTTTCAGTTCCCCGGCGGCGAGGCCTTCAGCGCCATGCGGGCCCGCATCGCCGCCACGGTCGCCCTGCTCTGCCTCCGTCACCCCGGCGAGGCAATCGTGGCGGTGTCGCACGCCGACGTCATCAAGGCCGCGGTGAGCGACGCCCTTGGCACGCACCTCGACCTGTTCCAGCGCATCGTCGTCTCCCCGTGCTCGGTAACCGCGATCAGCTACTCGCCCACGGGCCCCGTCGTCCTGGCGGTCAACTCGACCGGCGGCCTCGGGGCACTGCGCCCCTCATGAGCCTGACCAGCCCCGGCCGATGAGCAGCAGCTTCGACCTCCCGTTGGTCCAGCACATCACCGTCGGCGCGGTCGGCGAACCGGGCCACCGCACCTTCTACCTCCAGGCTCGCCAGGACGACCAGCTCGTCACCCTCAAGATCGAGAAACAACAGGTCAGGGTCCTGGCCGAGCGCCTCCTCGAACTCCTGCGCGACACCCTCGCCATCGCCCCTCCCGCCCCCGAGTTGGCCGAACCGGTCCTGGCCGAATGGCCCATCGGTGCCCTGCGCATCCTCGACGACCGCGAGAGCGACCAGATCGTGCTCATGGCCGAAGAGATCGCCGAACTCGACGAGGAGGGTGAACCACTCACCACCGGCGCCCTGGCTCGCTTCGGCGCCAGCCGCACCCAGGTCGCGGCCCTGGCCCGCCGGGGCATGGAACTGGTCGAAGCCGGCCGGCCGCTCTGCCCGCTGTGCGGGTTCCCGCTGGACTCCGAAGGCCACTCATGCCCACGGACGAACGGCAACCGGTCGCCGACGCTCTGACGGTCCTCGCCGAGGGCGAGATCGAGATCCAGGGGCGGATGCCGTGGAGCTCGAACGCCACGTTCCTCGTCTCGGTGACCCTCGACGGCGCCCGGCTGATGGCCATCTACAAGCCCCACCGGGGCGAACGCCAGCTCTGGGATTTCCCCGACGGGCTGTACCGGCGCGAGGTCGCGGCCTACCGCCTGGCCACCGGAGTGGGCTGGCCGCTCATCCCCGAAACGATCGTGCGGGCCAGCGCGCCCTTCGGCGAGGGCTCCCTGCAACGCTTCGTCGAGGCGGACTTCGACCAGCACTATTTCACCCTCCTCGAGGAGCCCCGCCACCGCGCCGCGCTGCAAGCGATGTCGGTATTCGACATCGTGGCCAACAACGCCGACCGCAAAGGCGGCCACTGCCTGCTCGACAAGGAGGAACGGATCTGGGGCATCGACCACGGCCTGTGCTTCAACGTGGCGCCCAAGCTGCGCACCGTGATCTGGGACTTCGCGGGCGAGCCCATCCCAGACCCGCTGCTGGCCGACCTCCGCCGCCTCACCCTCGAACCCCCGACGTCACTCGAATCGCTGCTGCACCCCTCCGAAGCCGAGGCGATGCTGCGCCGGGCCGAACAGCTGGCCGCATCCGGTGTGTTTCCCGACCCCGGCGAGGGCCGCCCCTACCCCTGGCCCCTGCTGTGAGCGTACCGCCGGGTCGGGTCGAGCCGCGCACGCACCGCCTGCCACTCGTCCCACCGGGGATACAGCG
>JAUTXM010000381.1 GCA_030838025.1 Acidimicrobiaceae bacterium | reverse complement strand
GGGCTGCCCCGGCACGGGCGGCACGGGCGGCACGGGCGGCTCGGGCGGCACGGGCGGCTCGGGCGGCTCGGGCTGAGCCGGCCCGGGCTGACCCGCCACGGGCGGCCCGGGCGGCGCGGGCTGACCCGGCACGGGCGGCTCCTGCCCGGATCGATTGGCAGTTCTCCCGGCTTTGTCAGTTCTTCCGGATTTGCGACGGCAAAACTGCCAAAGTCCGCCAAACTGCCAATCGATCCGGTCAGCGGGCGGCGCGGGCGGCGCGGCCGGCCGGCCGTCGCTAGGCTGCCGGACGGCCACAGGTGCTCAGGATCTGCCACTGGTCGGTGGTCGCGACCAGCCGGAACTCGGTCGACCCGAGTTGTGCGGGCAGCAGCGGCGACGCCCTGGTGGTGCGGGTGCGGAACACGGTCCCGGCGCTCGCCAGTGCGACGACACGCCCCACCGCCGGCGTGCCCTTCGGTCCCGCTGCGATGACGACGTCGGATTGATGAATCCCCAGATGCCACGCCACCGCCGGCATCTGGTAGATGTCGGCGGTGATCGGAGCGCAGGACAAGACCCGATCTCGGCCACCGGCGCGGTCGATCAGTTGTGCCAACTCCCCATATTTGTGGGCTTGATACGGGACCTCACCGATGGTGCCGGACAGCTCGTCGAGGCGCTGGCCGACGAACGGAGCCGAACCGACGACCGCGATCCCGATGACCGCCATCCGCACCCAGCGCCCACGACCCGCTGCGACCGCGTTGACCAGCCGGCTCCATCCCACCCCGGCCAGCACGCAGCCGAGCGCGACCGACACGATCAGGTAGCGCTCGTCTCCGGCCCCTAAGCGGGCCTGGGTGGTGAGCGCCACTTCGGCCAACCATCCGATGCACAGGACGGAGAGGGCCAAGACGGTGCGCTCCTGCCGTCGCTTGACGTAGTCCACGACCGCCATGGCCATGGCGATGATCGAGCCGACCACGATTGGCAGGACGACGACGTTGAACTCGCTCTCAACGACCGCGAGCGCGGGGTTGCCGCTGAGCAGTGGACCGCCCTGGGTGGGCATCCGGGCTCGCCTGGTCGACCGCAACCAGTCGCCCGAACTGAGGTAGTCGGGCAGCAGCCAGAACATGGGAAGGCTCGCCACGAGGCCGACGACCAGTGGGCGGGACCGGGGCACCCGGATCCACATGAAGACTGAATATCCGAGGAAGAACGGAAACGCCTCGGGCCGGAGCAGCAACGAGAAAAACGTCAATCCATAGGTCTGCGCGTACTTGCCGTCGAGGTGTCGCTCGACGGCAAGCAGTGCCAGTCCCGCCAGGAGCGGTTCTGACATCCCGAACGGCGTGAGGTACTCCAAGAACGACGAGCTGAGGAGCATGCCCCCAGCCGCGATGGCGCCCGCGCCGCGCCCGGCCAGACGCCGAGCCAGCCGATAGGCGACCGCCACCGCGAGCAGCCCCCCCGCCCGGGCCACGACCAACCACACCCACTTGTCGGCCGCTCCGAGCGGCGCGAAGAGGGTGTCCACCAACACCGGAAGGGGTTTCCATGCCGGGCCGCCGCTCGTGTCAAGGCGCAGATGCACAATTTCCCGCCCCCACGTCGACCAGGTGAACGGATCAAAGGTGATGGTCGACGGCAGGAGCAATGACAGGGCCGCCACCGCCACACAAGCCGCCAACATCGGGCCGACCGGCATGGTGGCACGAGCCGGAGCAGGAACTTGCCGCTGGTCGAGATCCCGCGCCACGCCGCACGGAAGCTAGTCGCGACGCCTACTCGGCGGTCAACAGCCCCACGGGAGGCGCTCCCACCACCGCGACCGCGGGCTCGACGACGAGCACCGTCACGGTCCCATCGCTGATCTGGAGCGGAAGCGTGAGACCGCCGGCCCCTGTTCCGGAGCTGAGTTGCAACGACCCATCCCAACGCCCGGCGGGCGGTAGCGGTACCGGCGCCGGCATCTCGACCGGGAGGCCACCCGAATCCGAACACGAAATCGTACCGGGGGCGGCGATGGTCACGTCCCACCGGCCGACCACCGAATCCGCGCAGCCCAAGGCCGATGCCGATGTAGTCAGCGTGAGGTGGGGCGCCCCGGCTGAACCACGGACGTGCACGGTCACGGAGTAGCCGGACTCGAGGCGAATCGGTCGAAGGGTGGCGGCGAGGTGGGCCGGATGGGGGGCGAAGGTGCCGAACAGCGTCAGCACATAGGGTCGGCGATCTCGCTGGCTTGCGAGGACCGCGAGGTCCTGAGCCGTGCCACTCCACAGCCCGTAGAGCAACGCTCCCCCACCGTCCCAACGGTTGGCCAAGCCGGAGATCGGGTGCATCACATATTCCTGGTCCGCCTGGATGAGGACCAATGTCCGCGCCGTCGCTGGGGCGTGTTGTTTGACCATCGCCAGGACGGCCCCGTCCTGGCGGCTCCAGCGGGCATCGGCGGCGACCGCTGGGGCGGCAACGAGCACCGAACTCACGACGCCGACGACGACCACGACCGCGGCCAGGGGCCGCCAGCGCCGATAGAGGGCCACCAGTTCGGCCCCGCCGAATGCCGCGATCGGTATGACCATCGGGAGAAAGTAGAAAGGCCCGATGAACCGCACCCCCCGCCATAGCTTGCTGGCGTTCCACGCCCCCCAGAAGAAGACATAGCCGACGGGAAAGGCGACCACGACGGCCGCCAGGACCAGGGCGGGGGCCGAGCGTCGCCGACGCCAGATCCCCACGATCGCCAGGAGCACGAGGGCGGGGCCGCCGGACACCCACAAGATGGTGAGCAGCAGGTGGCTCCCCGATCCCCGGATGCCGCTGGGCCAGCCGAAGGCGTGATAGGGCTCCTGGGGAAACATTCGGCGGGGGCCGAAACCGGGGCGGTCGGCGGGCTCGAGGAGATTAAATGGCAGCCGCAGTGGGCTGCCGGTCGCGGCCCAGTCGTACAGCAGCATGGCGACGACGGGCGGCAGCGCTCCGGCGACGTACCAGCCCAGCGGGCGAACGATTTGGTGCCGCAACCGGAACAGCGCCCACACCACGACCGGTGCCGCGAAGAGTGCCGCGTCGTAGGGGCGGGCCACCACCGCCAGTCCGATGGCGACGCCACCGGCCGCGAGTTGCCAGGCGGGCAGGCGCTCGCCGGCCGCGGCCGCCGCGACCGCCCGAATGGCCGACCACATGAAGACCTCGAGCAGCACAATGGTCGGCAGATAGGCCACGAGGATTGCGCTCTGGACGACGACGAGGGGCGACAGGACCACCAGCGCCGTCGCCACGATGGCACTCCATCGGTCGTGCAGCACCTCACGCACCAGGATCCAGGTGGCCAGGGCGAGCGCCGCGGCCACCACCGGGAGTGCGGCAGCGGGCGTGCCCGTGGCCGCCGCCGCGAGGGCCAGGAAGCCCGCCTCGACGGGGATGTATTTCAACACCCAATGGTTGTGGACCGCGGCCGCCAACCAGGGCCGAAAGGCGTCGACGGGCTGGACCACCGGCACGAAGAAGTGCCCGTGCTGGATCGCCTGGGCCTGCAGGCGATAGATGGCCTCGTCGTTGTTGATCGAGCCGTGCGGGAAGACAAGTGTGAGCACCACCACGGCCAGGCTCGCGGCGGCGGCCGCCAGCCCGAGAACGGCGAAGACCTCTGACTTCTCCAAGGCTGGGGTCGCCTCCGGCTGCCGCCGCCCCTCGAAGGTCCGACGATGGAGTTGGGTAGGAAGCGATCTCGTCTCGGTGACGCTACCCGGCGGCGTGGGTGGACTCAGAGATCCTCGAAGGTGTCCGAGCTGGTCGGCGTTGGAACGACATCGGAGTCGGGTTCGCGTGACATCGTGTCCGCGTCGCCGGGCCCGGTGGGAGCGCCAACGCGTTTGTTCGTCGTCCACCGGGTACGAACCAGGCCGAACGCAAACCCCGCCGTGCCGGCGGCGCCGAGGATCACGTTTACCGGGACCATCCAACCATCCATGTCCACCGGGGGCCGAATCCAAAACATACCCAAAACATTCACTATCCCTTGCGCCGCAAGGGATGTCAGGCGCGAGGCGCGCGAACCGTCGTTAGCGGTAGCGATTGGTGATTGGCATGCGCCGGTCACGACCGAATGCCTTGGGAGTGACCCGAACCCCGGGCGGGTATTGCCGGCGCTTGTATTCAGCCAGGTCGACCAGGCGTACCACCCGGCGGACCAGTTCCTCGTCGAATCCCGCTTCCACGAGTTCGGCCGCCGTGAGGTCCGACTCGATGTAGGCCTCGAGGATGGGATCGAGGACGTCGTAGGGCGGCAAACTCTGGTCGTCGCGTTGCTCGGGCCGTAGCTCGGCCGAGGGTGGCTTGGTCAGCACCGCCTCCGGTATCGGGCCGGCGCCCCCCGTGCCTGCCCCGTGGGCGTTGCGCCACTGGCACAGCCGGTACACCATGGTCTTCAACACGTCCTTGATCACCGCGAATCCGCCCGCAGTATCCCCGTAGAGCGTCGAGTATCCGACCGCCAACTCGCTCTTGTTGCCCGTCGTGAGCACCATCCAACCAAACTTGTTGGACAAGGCCATCAGGGTCACACCCCGTATCCGGCTCTGCAGATTCTCCTCGGTGAGATCCACCACGCGACCGTCGAACGATGGCGCAAGCATGTCGGTGAACGCGGTGTGGGCCGACTCGATCGGGATCACCCGATAGTCGACCCCGAGCCGCGCCGCCAGCTGCTGGGCGTCGGCGAGCGAATGGTCGCTCGAGAACCGCGACGGCATCGCGACACCGTGGACGTGCTCGGCGCCGAGGGCGTCGGCCGCGACGGTCGCAACCAACGACGAGTCGATCCCCCCCGAGAGCCCGATCACGACGTCGGTGAAGCCGTTCTTGGCGACATAGTCACGGGTCCCGACGACGAGCGCCCGGTAGATCTCCTCCTCGACCGGCAACGCGGTGGCGATCGGATTTGGCAGCCGTGGCATCAGGCGGGCCGGACGGCGGCGCTCGGTGACGATCGACACCGGCAGCGGTGCCGCCTCAGCCCGGCCCCTCGGGTCGAGGAGGCGCTTGCGGAAGGCGGGGCGGATGTCGACATCCACCAGCGCCACCGTGTCCTCGAACTGCGGGACGGAACAAACGACGTCGCCGTTGGCGGCCAGCACGACCGACGCCCCGTCGAAGACCAATTCGTCCTGGCCCCCGAGCAGGTTGACGTACACAACGGCACAGGAAGCATCCGCGGCCCGCGTCGCCAGCATGCGCTCCCGTTCGGCCAAGCGGCCCCGATAGTACGGGGAGGCGTTGATATTGGCGATCAACTCGGCACCGCCCGCCGCCTGAGCGGCGATGGGGCCGGCCGGGTCCCACGCGTCCTCGCAGATGGAAACGCCGACCCGGACGCCGCCGATGAGGTACAGCTCCCGGGCGCCAGTGCCGGCCGCGAAGTACCGCTTCTCGTCGAACACGCCGTAGTTGGGCAACACCTGCTTGCGGTACACGCCCTGCACCTGCCCGAAGGCGCACACGGCGGCGGCGTTGTACAGGTCCATGCCCTGGTCCACGAAGCCGACGATGGCCGCGCATCCTTCGGTGGCCGCAGCCACCTTCGTCAACGCCGCCTGGTTGTCGGCGACGAAGCCGGGCTTCAGCAGCAGATCCTCAGGCGGATAGCCGGTAACCGCAAGTTCGGGGAACACCGCAAGGTCGGCCCCCGCCTGTTCCGCGGCTGACAGCGCGGCGACAATCCGCTCTGCGTTGCCACCCAGGTCACCGACAACGGCGTTCAACTGGCAGAGGGCCAAGCGCAGGACAGTCATTGCGCTTCCAGCGTACGTCCGAGCCACGAACCGAGCTGCGACCCCAGCCGGCACCCAGATCGGCCAATGCGCCGGTCGTCAACCTCGAGCCCGTACCATCGCCAGTGTGCTGAGCGTGGCCGACACGGTGCTGGCCGAGGCCGCGGAACGATCGGCCGAGCCGGTCGCGGCCCGCCTGGTGGTGGGCCGGCTCATCGAAGGACAACCCGAGGTTGCCGCCCGCCTGCACGCCGACCGGGGCCTTCTAGCCGCGACGGTCGCCGTGGGCGCCGCCAGCCCTCACCTGTCGCGCCTGATCACCACCGATTC
>JAUTXM010000344.1 GCA_030838025.1 Acidimicrobiaceae bacterium | reverse complement strand
TGGCGACGTCCACCTCCTCCGCGGCAGTGAGCAGCGGAGTCCGCCCGATCTCGGCCAGGTAGACCCGCATCAGGTCGGTGGTCGGACCGATCTCGTCCAGGTCCAGTAGCGCGTCCTCGGCGTACTCGAGGTCAGCGGCGGCGTCGGGGAGGCCGACAGTGGCCTCGTTCGGGTCGTCGGTCAGTGGCATCTCGGGCATGGCGTGGCCCCCCTCTCGGGAGTCGGTCCGGCTGGTTTCGCCTGTTTCAACGCCGCCCACCGTCGTGATGTTCCGCACCCACACCCCGGTCGGGGTCGCCCGGTGGCTACGGTTTGGGCCGTGCCGGACTGGAGTGCGCTCGCGGCGAAGGCTGCGGCGGCCGTCGCGGCACGCACGGGAGTACCGCGGCACGACGCCGTCGTCGTGCTTGGGAGCGGCTGGGGGGTCGCTGCCGAGAACCTCGGTGCCCTCGTTGCCGAGCTGCCCTGGGCGGAGCTGCCGGGATTCGTCCCTCCCGTCGCGCCGGGACACGCGGGGCTCGTCCGCTCGACCGTGCTGGGCGGCGTCCGGCTGCTCGTCTTCCTCGGTCGCACCCACCTGTTCGAGGGGCACGGACCAGGGCCGGTAGCGGCCGCGGTGCGCACGGCCGCGGCCGCCGGCTGCACGGTGGCGGTCCTGACCAACGCGAGCGGCAGCCTGCGCCCCGATTGGGCGCCCGGCACCGGCGTGGTGATCTGCGACCACCTCAACCTGACGGGTCGGTCACCGCTGCAAGGCGCCCGGTTCGTCGACCTGACCGACTGCTGGAGCGGGCGGCTGCGAAAGGCGGCGATGGGTCAGGATCGCTCCCTCGTCGAGGGCGTTTACGCCATGATGACGGGGCCGTCGGTCCAGACAGTGGCCGAGACCGCGATGCTGCGCACGGTGGGGGCGGACCTGATCGGCATGTCGACGGTCATCGAGGCGATCGCGGCCCGGGAGGTGGGGTTGGAGCTGCTCGGGCTGTCCGCGACGACCACCGTCGAGGGGACCGGGGAAGCGCTGGACCCCGACCAGGTGGTCGCCGTCGGCGCGGCAACCGCCCGCAGGCTTGGACCACTCATTGCCCAGCTGCTGAGCGACGAGACGAACGTGCCGAGACCCGGCACCACCCCGCAGACGGAGGTAGGACCCGCATGAGCACGATCTCAGGATCGAACCGGTCGACCGCGGAGCCCGGCAAGCTCGGCGTCGAGCTCAACGGCATCAACGTCATCGCCGAGGAGGAGCGCAAGGGCGCCCCTCGGGACCTCTTCTGGCCGTGGTTCGCCGCGAACATCTCGGTGCTGGCCATTCCCTACGGCGCGTTCATCCTCGGCTTCAAGGTCTCGTTCTGGCAGGCCGCGATCGCCGGCGTCGTCGGGGTCATCCTCTCCTTCGCGCTCTGTGGCGTCGTCGCGCTCGCCGGCAAGCGAGGCTCGGCTCCGACGATGGTGCTGAGCCGGGCGGCGTTCGGGGTGGACGGCAACCGGCTCCCTGCTTTTCTCTCCTGGATCCTGCTGGTCGGGTGGGAGACCGTTCTCGTCTCGCTCTCGGCTCTCGCCACCGCCACCGTGTTCACCGAGCTCGGTTGGGGCGGGGGCACCTTCACCAAGATCGTGGCGTTCCTGGTCACGGCCGCCCTGGTGGTGTTCGCAGGGGTCTTGGGGTTCGACGTCATCATGCGGCTGCAGGCCGTCATCACCGTGGCAACGGCAGTCCTGACCGTCGCGTTCATCGCGACCACCATCGACGAGGTGCACTGGGCCAAGATCTCCGGCCTCGGATCGGGAACGACCCAGGGCTTCGTCGGTGCCCTGGCGCTGGTGGCGACCGGCTTCGGCGTCGGCTGGGCGAACACGGCCGCCGACTACTCCCGCTATCTGCCCCGTTCCGCGTCCAGCCGAGGGGTGTTCGGCTGGACCACCGTGGGCGGCGCCCTGGCACCGATCGTCCTTGTCGTCTACGGCATCATGCTCGTCGCTTCCAAGGACGGACTCGCCGACAAGATCTATGCCGACCCGATCGGCGCACTGACGACGCTGCTACCGACCTGGTTCCTGGTGCCCTACGCGATCGTCGCGATCCTCGGCCTCGTCGGCGGCGCGGTTCTCGACATCTACTCGTCGGGCCTGGCGCTGCTCACGCTCGGCGTCAAGGTGCCTCGACCGGTGGCGGCCGGCATCGACGGGATCATCATGATCGCGGGGTCCATCTACGTCGTCTTCGTGGCCGACAACTTCATCGGCCCGTTCCAGGCGTTCCTCATCACCGTCGGCGTCCCGATCGCCGCCTGGGCGGGCATCTTCGTCGCCGACCTGCTGCAGCGCCATGGCGCCTATGCTGACGCCGAGCTGTACGACGGGCGCGGGCGCTACGGCTCGGTCCGCTGGTCGGCCGTCGTACTTCTCGTCGTGGGAACGCTGATCGGCTGGGGTCTCGTCACGACCACCGCACCCGACCAGGGGTGGCTCGCCTGGCAGGGCTACCTGCTCGAACCCGTCGGGCTGGCTGGCAAGAAGGGCGCCTGGGCCTACGCGAACGTCGGCGTGTTCGCCGCGTTCGCCATCGGGTTCGTCGGGTGGCTGCTGCTCGGACGGGACACGGTCCGCCGGCAAGAACGGGTCGGGATC